>CAZSOG010000525.1:0-4821 GCA_964607555.1 uncultured Pirellulaceae bacterium
AGCTGGTCTGGGTGGAGCCAGTGATTTTGCACTAACCGGCGGCGCACGCGCCGGCTGGCCTGTATAAAAACTCGCAGTCGCTGCAGTCAGTTTTGTTGCGCGCTGCTGTAGTGCATAATCATGCGCTCCACCCAGACAAGACCAGCTGGGCGGGGGCGTAACTCCCTCGATTGAATTGAGTTACGCCTTTCGGGACACAATACGTGGCGCTGTCCAACTAAGTGTCCAAACGGCGCGCCAAGTAGGATTCCAAAAACTGAAACGCACGCTGCTGTTGCGCGCCACCCGTCTTATCGACCAGGACCTTGAGTTCCCGCAGACGCTGCCGCCAGTCGTGCATATCTTGAAAATCAACGCGCGTTGCCAATATCGCCGCCTCCACCACCGCCAACATGGCGCGGTTCAACCCGGCAAAATCCCTGATCCGGCCGCTGGCCGTGACGCGGCACTGCATCTCCGCCGGTTCGCGGAGCACGTCGGTGCTGTCCACGACAAACGCGTACCAACGGCACGCGTCGGCAAGGATGGGACACGGTTGACCGGCGATCTCCGTCAGGCGAGTTTCCGGCACCACGTCGCCAACCGCCGCACGCGCTATCAACTCCACATCGTCCGTCACGTGAAACACGCCCCCGCCACTCACGGACAGATTACGGAATGTCTGGGAGCTCCGATAGGGACACAGCGTCAGCATGCGCGGCGCCACACCCCGTGCCGCGTCCGCAACCCGGGCTCCCATGGGCGCGATGTTCACGGCGCCGGCCCGGTCGCGTGTTGTCACGATGCCTTCAATGATCATCGGATGAGGTTGCTCATCGTGGATCGGTTCTTCAGGTCTTGCCTGCTTCATATGTTAAGTCCCGTGGGAGCGGCTGAACCTTGCCCGAAGAACTTGACTCAAGTGCAACGAATTTCCACCCATAAGGTCTCCAAGAACATCTCAGGGAAACGACCCTTGTCACAGACTGGCCGCACGCGCGGGTCAAAACGTCACGGGTCGCGGCGGCGCGAATTCAGCAGTCGATCGCGCGCCGTTCCGCGCACGGTTCCGATCGGTCCGTGGGCGTCTAACATCAAGTCCGGCCATACGCAGGAAGTTGGCAAGATAATCGAAGCCGCAGTCGGTCAGGATGGACTCCGGATGGAACTGCAGGCCGATTACCGGTAGCGCTCGGTGACGCACGGCCATGATCGTGCCATCCTCCGTCCGGGCAGATACTTGGAGCGATTCCGGCAGGCTGGCGGCTTCGGCGATCAACGCATGGTACCGGCCGACCGATGTCGGGTTGGGTACCCGCGCGAAGACGCCCGCGCCGTCATGCATGATCATGCTGGCTCGGCCATGGATCGGCTGGTTGGACTGAACGACACGTCCGCCCAGCGCTTCGACAATGACCTGGTGCCCCAAACAAATACCGAGGATCGGCAGGCGCGTGTGAAACTGCCGGACCAGATCCAGACAACCGCCGGCTTCTTTCGGTGTACAGGGTCCCGGTGACAACACGATTGCTTCGGGCCGCATCCGCTCGACGCGTGCCGCATTGACAGCGTCATTTCGAGCGATCCGGACGGTCTGCCCCAGCAGGGTCAAGTAACGCCCGAGGTTATGCGAAAAACTGTCAAAATTATCAACGAGAAGGATCATGCCAGTACCGCGCGCAGGAGGCCATGGGCTTTTTGCCACGTCTCTTCGTATTCACGTTCCGGGACGGACTGCGCGACGATTCCGCCGCCAACCGGCAATTGGAGCCACCCCGCGCCCGCCGTGATGGTACGTATCAGGATATTCAGGTCGCACGTTTCGTTAAAGCCCACGTAACCGAGGCATCCGCAGTAGGCACCGCGCGCCGTTGGCTCGAGCTCCGCGATGATCTCCATCGCACGTATTTTTGGCGCGCCGGTAATCGATCCGCCGGGAAACGCCGCGGCGATCAAATCGAGCACGCCGTTGCCGGGTGCCAGTCGGCCATGCACGACCGACACCAGGTGCTGTATGAACTGGTACTGTTCGAGCCCGCAGAGTTTGGTGACGCGCACGCTGGCCGGCGCGCAGACGCGTGCCAGGTCGTTGCGCAGCAGGTCCACGATCATGATATTCTCCGCGCGGTCTTTCTCGCTCGCACGCAACGTCTGGGCCGCGAACAGATCAGCTTCCGGACTGCCGCAACGGGGTCCCGTTCCCTTAATGGGCCGCGTTTCGACGGCCCGGTCGCGCACCGACACGAATCGTTCCGGCGAGGCGCTGAGTATCTGGTAGCGTCCCAGATCGAAGTATGCCGCAAACGGCGCCGCGTTGCAACGGCGCAGTTTCAAGTAGATCGCAAGCGGGTCCTCGACGGCCGCGCACAATAATCGCTGTGCGATGTTCACTTGAAAAATGTCACCCGCGTAGATGTAGTCAATCACACGCTGGATCGTTGCGCGAAACAGGGGCGCGGAGAACGTGCTGGTCAGTCGGCCGTCGGCGGCGACCGGATACTGCGTGGCCAGATCGGCGGCCGGCACGGTTGCACGTCGCGGCACGCCGCCGGGGCGCGCCTCCGCGCGCGGTTGGCGCAAGTAACCGAGGAACTCCCGCATGCGTCTTTCCGCGCGGCGTGCGCGGCGTGCTGGAGCATCTTCCGGCAAGCCTTGCGAGATGATCCAGGCGCGGTTCTCGGCATGGTCGAACGCGATGACCACGTCGTACAATCCGATGGCAAGGGCCGGCACTTGAAACGCGTCGTGACGCGGTGCCGCAAGCGTCTCCAGACCACGATTCAAGTCGTAGCCAAACAGCCCGGCGGCGCCACCTTGGAACGGCGGCAGGTCGGGCTGGGCCGGCGTCGCCAGACCGTGCAACGCCGCACGCAGACGCGGTAGCGCATCCGTGCCGTCCGCCGGTGCGGTAATGAAATCAAATGGGTCCGCCGCCACGAATGAATACCGACCCAGTGTCGCGTGCCGCATCGCACTGTCAAGAAACAGACAATGGGGCAGCCCGCTCAAGCACCGAAACGCATCCACCGAACCGGGCGCCGGCGTCAGTTCTCGAACGATCGCGCCGGATTCACAACCGATCGTTTCCATCGTCATCCTCGCTGTCCCGCGTGCTTTGCTCCCGTGCGCTCAGGAATCCCCAGTCGAGTGGCTGGTCCTGCTGGTATTGTTTTCCCAACAATAGTGCGATCCGCGCCTTGGCCATCTCATATCCAAGATAAAAAGCATGCGCGCTGTCGATTGGCTGGCGCGCGTGCCGCTGTATCCGGTCGAATAATTCGAACGGATCGGCCGCGGCGAGCACCATCTCCGAATTCAAGGCATGAATGTTGCCATTCTCGGCAAACAACCGAAAATTACGGTCCTTGACCTGCCGTGCCATCTGTTGCAATTGCTCGATTCCAAACGGGGTCAGCCGGTCGTCACGCAACATCACCAAACTCGAATCGACCCGCTTGGCCGGCACGTGGCGGCGGATCGCGTAGTGCACGAGACGGCGTGCCAAATCGCATTCACGGACACTGCTCTGTGCCCACGGGATCACCTGCGTGGTCAAGACACTGCCGATCCCCAGCTCCTCGCAGATTGCCAAGAGCAACAGATTGATCGCGGCGGAGTCAACGTCGGTCATTTCGGTGAGATTGCCAATTCCCATCATCATGGATTGATCGGGAAAACGCGTACGGACATCCATGTACCGTCGCAGGCTGGCGGCGAACCCAAGTCCGATCGGTTCGAGAACGGGATCGATACGAAACGGCACGCCGGCCGTCGCCAGGAACTCGACCGATTCGTCCAAGCCCGCGAGTGTTGATATATCGTTGGGGATGATCACCACTTCACAGCCCCAGTCGACAGCCGCGTGCAAGTGGTCGGTTTGCACGGAAAGAACGAGTTCGGCGCCGGCCGCCACGGCGTGTGCGACCTCGCCCGCGTCAAAACTATCGATGGAAACACGCAGCCCTTCGTCCCGCAGACGTCGAACGCACTCCCCCACACCGTTCCACGGCATGCCCGGTATGCAACCGATATCGATGACGTCGGCGCCATCCGCGGCCAGCTGCCTGGCTGTCGCGACGACCTGCTCGAGCGGCTTGCTTGGTGCGTGGTTGATTTCGGCCAGGATCTCGATCCGGTATGCCCCATATTCGCTACGCTCGACATGGGATTGCCCGAAGAAACGCGGCAGCTGCCGCAGGTCCTTGGGGCCACGCCGCACGGGCACCCCCGCCACGCGCTGCAACGGCGTCAGGTCGCCGTCGCACCACCCCGGAATCAGCACGGATCGAGCGGACTCGGGAACGCGCACGTGCCGCGCCGCCCACAGGGGCGTCATCAACGCCGCCACGCTGATCGGGAGCACATCGAGCGTATAGGTGAACCCGGCGCGCGGCGCGAGTTCATCCAGCACCGCCCGCAGAGGTTCCGCGGCCAGTCGCCCCGTCACGAAATGGGTGGGCGCGCGTGGTTCGACCATGATAGTCATTCTAGCAGAAGCGGACCGAAGACGGGATGTAAGCGTTCACGCGTATTTGCTCGATTGTCGGTGTTTCAGTGTTTCAGTGGTGCAGTGGTGCAGCGGTTGACCGAAACACCGATTTACCGAAACACCGAAACACCGCTTCACCGAAGCACCGAAACACCGCCTCACCGGCCGTCGGCCCTGATCCCAAAATGTGGTGGTCTGATCCGGGCGCGGCCAAGATGCCGGCGAGAGGATCGCGTTGGGCTGATGAAAAGCCCGGAAGATGGGGCAAATGGGGATTCCGGGTCGCATTCCATTTGTTGCGCGCAGTATTCGGATGTTGGCGGAACAATGGTGTCGAATCGGGGCGAGCTTTC
>CAZSOG010000526.1:0-4812 GCA_964607555.1 uncultured Pirellulaceae bacterium
CCACGCGTCGCACTCATTGGAAAGGCGCGAACATCGAACTTTCGAATCGGGAGTTTGCGATCCTGGAGTACCTGATGCAACGTCCGGGCGAGGTATTGACGCGAACGCGGATCTACGAGCATGTGTGGAACGAGCAGATGGAGTTAACGAGCAACGTGATCGACGTCCACATCAAGGAGATCCGGCGCAAGATTTCGCGGGCCGGCGGCAAGCCGATCATCCGCACGGTGCGTGGCGCCGGCTATCGCGTGGAGGCGTCGACATGAAAAAGCTGAAGACGCTTCGGCGGCAACTCCTGTTGCAGTACCTCGTCACCGTCGGTTTGTTGCTCGGCGGCGGCGAGGTGTTGTTCTATGCCGCCTCGCGCTGGGCGGGACAAAGGGAATTGGATACGGCACTGCAAAAGGACATCGAGAGACTTGCTTCGGCCGTGGAGTTGGAAAGGGACGGTGACCCGGAAATCGAAGGTGAACACGATTTTGACAAAGTGCAAATCTACGGCCGAACCAGCGACTGGCAGGTGATCATGGCAAACGGTTCGACCCTTGGCCGATCGCGCCGCGGCGCGCGGCGCGATCGCGACCTGCCCGCCATTGGCGGCGCCAATGTACCGGTCCAGAAGCTGCAGATCGCGAACGCCAGCTACGGTCCGTGGGGCATGGTACGCGCGGCTCGGCTCGTGACTTTTCGGCGGCATATCGCCCGCGGAGGTCGAATCGCGGACGAACCGAGGCAAATGCATTTCGACATCCGCGCGGTCGTGGATCGTACCGCTTTGGACGCCCAACTGAGAAGCCTGGCATGGTACCTGGCCTGCGGGTTTCCCATGGCCATGGGGCTGGCCGCGGCGGGTGGGTACTATTTGATCGAGCGCGCGATCCGGCCCGTCGAGTCGGCCTTTCGTCGTGAACGCCGGTTCGCCGGCGCTGCCTCGCATGAACTGCGAACGCCGCTGACGGCGCTGCGCGGAGAAATTGACGTGACCCTCCGCCACGAACGAACGACGGCGGAGTATGTCCAGGCCATCCGGCGAATGGATACATTGGTCGGTCGAATGACCGGTCTGGTCGAAGGCCTGCTGATTCTGGCGCGCGCCGACGCGGGACATCTGCTGTTGGGAACATCCGAGCTGACCGTCGCCGACTTGGAGACGGCGGTCGACGGAGTAATTGCCCAATTGCCGGGCCGGGAACAAGTGACCACCACCTGTACGGCGCCCAAAGACGTGAAGATCTATGGCGACGGACTCTTGTTGGCCATCGCCGTGCGAAACCTGGTGGAAAATGCGTTGCTCCACGCGCGGGCTGCCACTGTCCGAGTCGCCTTTGCCGAGTCGGGCGATGGCCGGCTGGAAATTCGCGTTGAAGACGACGGGCGTGGAATTCCACCCGATGTACTTGCGGCCTTGGTCGGAAAGACACTCGTCGAGATCGTGCCCGGGCATCGTGCCGGTGGCGCGGGACTCGGACTCTCCATCACGCGCGCGGTCGTCGAGTCGCATGGCGGTACATTGCTGTTGGAGAACCTGCCACACTCGGGATGTCGCGCCACGATCCGGCTGCCCGGATCGGTGGCATCCGTGGACAGGAGCGTTCAACGCGAATCAGCGTCGTGACCGCGCCGGGGGCGGTGATCCGCGTGCGAGCGCGTGCACCAAGCGAGGTGCCGAACAAGATAACCGAATGCCGTGTGTTACTCCGCGGATGCGCGTTCATGAAAATAGTCACAATGCCGGCCGGAATGTGCCGGCCCACTGCCAAGGGAAGCTGTGCGTCAGAGCCCCCGCGGTAGTAACGCCTAATCCTGACGCGCCAAAGGAGGTTTGCATCATGAAACGGTTGACATGGATCTTGTGGACGTGTGCCGGAGGACTTCTGCTGGCTTTGATCGTGATCAGCATGAATCGGGTTCAGGCCGGTTCGAACGCCGGCTCATCTGCCGACGCACGCGCCACTGGAAACGATGACGCGGGCCAGCAATACGTGGCACGCGACGCGGACGACGAGAATGAGGCCGTGGAACGCGAAGAGCACGAGCACAAGGCAACACGCCGTCACAAGGAAAAGCACGAAGAAGCAGAAAAAGGGAAAGAACACGAGAACAAAGAGGGCAAGGAGGAAGAGGAAGAAGAGAAGGAAGAGCACGAACAACTCTTCCGCTTCGCGAAAGCAGACGTCGGCAAAACACCCAAGGGTTGGACGGTCGATAAGACCGGCCGGGGGAACGGCAGCGCGTGGAAAGTCGTCGCCGATTCCACGGCTCCGTCCGGCACCGGCTACGTGCTGGCGCAGACCGCCAAGAGCCCTGGAGGCGTCTTCAACCTCTGTACAATTGACGACTCCAAGTATCGTGACGTGGAAATCAAGGTCTGCTTCAAAGCCGTCCATGGCAAAGTTGACCAGGGAGGTGGTATTGTGTGGCGATATCAGGATGCCAACAACTACTACATCGCGCGCATGAACCCGTTGGAAGATAACTATCGCTTCTATAAGGTCGTCAACGGCCGACGGACGCAACTGGCAAGCAAGGAACACATCCTCGTACCCGCCGGCCAATGGCACACGCTGAAGATCGAGTGTGCGGGAAACAAAATCGAGTGCGAATTGGACGGCAAGAAGCTGTTGGAAAAGGAAGACGATACCTTCAAGAAAGCCGGCAAGGTTGGCCTATGGACAAAAGCTGACGCACGGTCATACTTCGACAACTTCAAGGTGGAAGTCGAGGAAGACTAAGTCCAGGATGAGACGTTGCGTTCACACTTTCCAGCCGGCACGTACGCTGCGTGCCGGCTGGTTCGTGATGGATCGACTGCCGCCGGTCGTGGCGGAACCGGCGGGCCGGCGTCGCCCGGTCGTGGCGCGGGGAATCGATTGCGGATGTCATCCGCCGCGATGCGCTGCCGTTGTCGTGGCGCGTCCGCGCGATTCGTATAAGCGACCAGTCCTACGGCGGAGACGACCACCCCGACCGTCGCCGCGGAAATGCCGATCGCCGGGGAAATGCCCGTGGTGAATCTAGACGGGACCGAGCGTCCCGATTTGACCGCAACGCCCCGGGACGAACCTTGTAAAAAAACGGTTCGTTCCATGCGAAAGCCGACGACGATCGCCACAACGGTTTCGTCAAGAAATCCAGAAGCCCCATAACTTCATGCCTCGTTAAATGCCCAGTCGTTCACCCACTGCCGATCCTGCTGACACCACCCGACCACCTATGTTAGTGCCGGTCCGGGTCACGCGCGGACTCAACCAGCACGGTATCGCGCAGGCAGACGTCGCTGCTCCATATTGGTTGCAATGTAACCTAAGTCACATCAAGAAAACAACCACGAAGGGGCCAGATCACGTGGATGAAGAAGTTGACAGCCCTTCACAGGCATTTGCGCGTTATAAGAAGACCTCTTATATTCTTGCCATGTAATGTTCTTGCCGGATCTTCTCCCCGGATTCCTGATCGTATGGCATCGTGGAATTCGGTTACCCGTGAGCGGCTAGCGTTCTTCGCCGCCGATGGCGTTCGCTTTCATGCTTGGTTCCTGGCCCACCGCGATGGGGATGACGATGTGGAGTCGTTTCTCTTGCGGATCGGTGACGCGAACGGCCAGGAAGCTGTCGGTTTGGGATTCGATCGAAATATCGACGTGGGGAACCGGACCTCTTGCCGGCACGAGCGCCCATGCCTTCACGCGGAAACTGACCTCCAGACCGCGCCACATCACGGAACTGTTTTTCTTTTTTGGATAGGGCCAGCTGGCGGTGATCCAGTCCCGCAGGCAGGCGTCGATCTTTGCCACGTATTTCGGATTGCCCGTCTGCCGATAGGCCTTCAGCAGCGTGTCCAAATGATAATGGCGGTTCAAGGCCAGAGCCCACTCCACATCGCGCGCAGGGCCGGAATAGTCCCATTGCAGGTGCCCGTCTTGCCGGCGTGGTACCACGGCCGTGTGACCGTAAAATGTCAGCCTGTCTTCGCACACGGCATCCGCTGTCTTGTCATGTCCGTTGCCGGAACTCGGTTGGGGATGATGGAGCCAGACACCGGATCGGCCGTCTCGATAGAACTTCAGAAGCGTTTTGCACGCGGCCGGCAGCGCATTCTCCTGGAAGGCCTTTTTTGTGATCTCTAATCCGGGCGCGTCCAGGTCGAGTGCATGAAACAACGCTCGCACACGGTCGGGATACTGGTCGCAAACGTCCGCCACGGAACGGGGGATAACCGGGGTGAGTTGTTCCCCTGCCCCGCAACAAACCGTCCACGCCGGTATCCCCACCGCGATCATGATCATACCAACACGGCCCTTTTGCATGACAGCTCCTATCGCTTTCCGTTTTCCGATCATCGATCTTGGGAGACGGCGGGGACGGCGATCCGAGGCAGTTCCGGCTGTGCCAGTTCCTTGTTGCCAATCAGATACCGTAACATCAGGTAATCGACCAGTTGATCGTACGCACACTGCACCTGTGACAGGCATTGGCGGGCGCGGTGGGTCAGGAACGCTTCCGTCGCGTGCACGCCATGTTGTTGGAAACGGAGATACCGGTAAAGTAGTAAGCATCATTGATGTGCAGATCCGAGGTTCACCTGCGCAACCTGTCCAGAAGTTCAGCTGTATGTATCTCACGCGAATCCGTATACATTGCGCGAATCGACTTATTTTACTTCCTCGAACGAATCAACCAACAACGAAAGCGGTCCAATCGTGTCTTGGGTCCATGAATTCGGTACGGTGGGTGATGGTGTGGTCGATGATACGCGGGCAATTCAGCACGCCGCGAACCAAGGGGACGGGGTACTGCTGTTTGGGAAAGGCAG
>CAZSOG010000527.1:0-4796 GCA_964607555.1 uncultured Pirellulaceae bacterium
CTTGCCAGAAAGGAAGGTACATCCATTTGAAATACTCATCACGCCACTGGTCATAGAATCGCACGGTGGCAAGGAACACGGTCTGAGCGACCGGATATGCCTCGACTTGATCGCGCGGCAAATTGCATTCGTCGATCAAGTAATCACGCGCGCCTGGATAGGCCACCGCGACGTAGCCGACCAGCGTGGCGTGCGCGAGTTGAGAACCATTCTTGGCCAAAGGCAGCCCGAATTCCGTGGCCAGGGAGCCGGTTTGCCGAGCTAAACGATCCAGAAACTCGCGCCAATGGCCGACCGATCGGCGTGTCTCATTCACTTCACGAAGCACCTTCACCTGCTCGTAAAGAAGCTGACGTTCGACGGCCATGGAATGACGGATATCGACCAGTGGTCGCGGCATAACAGTCAAGGCCCAATAGAGATTCGGTGTGTCCTGGTGCTGGACCAGATAGAGGGCGTCATTCCAGGCAATGCCGGCAATCGCGATTCCAACCAGGTTGGATACCAGGAAGTCATCCTGTGCCACATGTCGGGCGAGCGCGAATTGTTGGCCCGTGATCGCGATGGCGTCGTCAATGCGTCCTTCAGCAATCGCGACGCGACAGCGTAGACTTTGCGTGCGCGCGAGCTCGCGCAGCGCCTGGATTTCGGGGAGCAGGTACGCCAACGGGTCATCGATCTGGCGCAGGTTCCGGTCCAAATCGAATCGGTTGCGCCGCGCCGCCGCGCGAATCAGCGGCGGTTGAAACGACGTCAGGCGAAGATACTCCTTGACGTCATTCAACGGCATTTTGTCCGGCGGCGTGGAGAGCCAGATGTACGGCGGTAAATCGGCCGACGATTTGCCTTTCTTTGCGGCGCGAATTTGTGCTTCTTTCCTAAACTGCCTCAGTCGCTGCCGGGCCGGATCTTGTTCCAAGAACCCCAATGCCTTGAGGTAGTAGATCGCCGCGTTTCCGTCCAGCATGTAAAAGTCGTCCGGTATCAACCGGTACTTCAGCGCCGGACGCGGCTCGGCCTTTGGATACAACGTCAATTCCTTTGTTCGGACGGTGAGCCCCGTTTGTTCGTCTTGCGTCGAAATCCAACCGTCGTTCTTCACCGGCTGCTTGCGTACAGGTGAAGCTTGAGCTGTCGGGGTAGCCGTTTGTGCGTCACTCGGCGAATTCCAGCCTGCGACCGAGACGACCAATGCGCCCATGGCAAACAACGACCAACGAAACAATGCGTGCATTTTGTAACCTCTGTTGGTGAGGAAGGGGCTGAAAAATAATCAATGCGAGGAAAATAAGAAATAAAAAATAAAAAATAGTGGGTGGCGGTCAATGGTGCGTCGAGATCGGTGATCTTTCTTCGCTGCTGGAAGACAGATTGGCAAGAATATTTCATGGCAAGAAAATAAGAGGACACTATTTGACACACGGTTCTCCCGCCGAATTCTCAAGATCAGTACGTTTGTTGGCAAGAAACCGAATCGGGCCCCGCCATACCGTGGCTTGACGCCGGGTTTGACCACCGCGCCGGTCCCCGAAACCCGTTCGAAACCCGGCTCCAAACGAGTACGACGGACGTCCACGTCCTTCGATGTACCGGCCCCAAAACTCAACCATCCGAGCCGTGCGCGCCCACACGGCCGAAACGCACGAGTTCGGGGCGGCGTCCCGACGGACAGAAGATGTCCATCGTACCCGGTTACCGCCGCTTCGGGTCTCTCGCCGGTACGATGGACGTCCACGTCCGTCGCCGCCTCGCCCTGAACCTCACCCAGTGCCCGCCGGAACAGCTGAACGGGAGTCCCTACCGCGGCCCCGAGATGAATGTGAACCGAACTTCGTGGGTTTGGCCGGCCTCGAGTGTGATGTTCTCCGGGCCGTCGATCTGTTGACCTTGGGGAGCGCGGAGTTTGAAATGGCCATCAACCGACGCTTTCAGTACCGCTCGAGTTGCTTTGCCTGCGTGCCATGCCAGGTCGAGTTCCAGACCGCCGCGCGCGCGAATGCCGGCAACTTGGCCGTCAGGCCATGCGTCGGGCAACGCGGGCAAGAAATCGATCACGCCCATGTGCGATTGCGCGAGCATTTCACAAATCCCGGCCGCGTAGCCGAAGTTGCCATCAATCTGAAACGGCGGGTGCGTATTGAACAAATTGTCGTGGATCATGTTCTGCAACATACTGCTCAAGATGCGATACGCATGGTTGCCGTCATGCAATCGTGCCCAGATGGATATCTTCCACGCGCGGCTCCAGCCGGTCGACGCATCCCCGCGGGCGTTCATGGAGACGCGGGCCGCCTGGGCAAGATCGGGTTTTGTCAACGGGGAAATCTGCCGGCTTGGATGAACCGCGATCATATGCGACAAGTGGCGGTGCTGGTCCTTGGGGTTATCCCGATCGACCATCCATTCTTGCAGCTGTCCCCAGCGGCCGATCTTCGGTCCCAACAGATGCGCGCGCATCGTACGGATCTTGTCGCGCAATGGTCTATCGATATCGAGGACTTGAGAGGCTTCGATGTAGTTGGTAAACAGGTCCCACACCAGCTGCTGGTCGAACGAGACGCCATCTTCGACGGGACCATGTTCGGGTGAAAACCCCTTTGGCGACACAAGCGTCCCGTCTGGCAGCGTTTTCAAGTCGTCCACCCAGAACTCGCACAGGTCCTTGAGAATCGGGTAAGCGCGCGTCCGCAGGTAGTCTTTGTCTTGCGTGAAGGCATAGTGATCCCACAGATTCTGCGCGACCCATGCGGCGTCGCCCTTCGACCATTTCCACGTGGAGCCGCCAAAGATCCCGTTCTCCGCATGGGATATCCAACCGCGTGTCCCGAATGCGGCGTGCGTTTCATCGCGGCGTACCGAGCGGATGGAGTACAGCCACTCGGGCAACGGCGTGAAGCATTCCGACAGGTTCGCCGCGTCGACGAACCAGTAGTTCATTTCAATATTGACGTCGGTGTGATAATCGCAGCGCCACGGAGGCTGATTGCTCATGTTCCAAAGTCCCTGCAGGTTTGCGGGCAAACCGCCGGGGCGTGACGAGCTGATCATCAGATAGCGCGCGTATTGGAACAGGAGCTTCTCCAATTCGGGATCGGCCGCTTTCTCGCGATATGCCATCAAACGCGCGTTGGTTGGCAAGGCGCGCACCGCGGCCGTTGTCTTGCCAAGATCCAGTTGGAAGCGGTCAAACAGTCGCTGATAGTCCTTGACATGCTCCGTCAACAGCGTGTCAAAGGATGACTTTGCCGCAGCGGACAATTGGGCCGTAATCCGGTCGTGAGGATGGACGCCTTTCCATCCCTGCACACGCTGATTCACATAGTTCGTGTCCGCGGCCAATAGCAGGACAATCGAGTCACAGTTCTTGAAAGATATCCGACCGTCGCGCGCCGCGATCGTCCCACCGTCGTGCATGACCAGCAGTTGGGCTTCGTAATCAAGCGCGAGATCGTATTTGCTGGTGCGGCCCTTGGTGCTGCCTTTACCGTAAACGTATCCCGCAAGCGAACCGGTCGCCGTGACACGATCGTTCGCGACGGTGATCTTCGCGTCGTGGGCATCGACCAAACGAATCGTCCCGGAGTAGGCACGCGGCTTGTCCGCCGTGAAACGCAGGACCATCACCTGGGCCGGGTAGCTGCAGAAATAAGTGCGACGGAACGTCGTTCCACCACGTTGGTAGGTTATCTCATGAACCGCGCGGTCAATATCGAGTGAGCGGCGATACGACGGCGGTGCGACGATTCGCGGCATGCGGCGATACGACGATCCTGGTTCGCCGAGCGAAATCTCGGCAACCTGGAAATGCGTCTTGTCCGTTGGCTGAAAGACGAATCGATAGGAGCGATAGACACGCGTATTGTCAAAAGAGAATGTCCTGGGTGTGTGACGTCCCTTGAACGGACCCTCCAGATGTTGTTCGTCCAGTAGGGTCCATTCAGTTCCATCATTCGAACCAAACAACTTCCACTGCATTGGGTCGCGCCCCGGCATATCGTTCGCGCTGGTCAGCGTATAGGTCTTCAGCGGGACACCGATGGGGGCGGCATAAGTTATCTGCCAGATGACAGGCCGGCCTTTATGTTCGACGCACCACTTCGTATTGAGTTTCCGGTCAGTTGATTTTTCAACGCTCTCCCGACCTGACGCCTCATGGTTGCTCGGGTTGGAAATGCCCACCGACTCGGCGCCGTCGCCCAGCTCGATATACACGTCGCCAAATGCCTGGTAGGCGCCCGTGTCGTGCTCGTCGCCGATCCACAGACTGTCCTCGTTGAACTGGATGTGCTCCTGGTCGATTCCGCCAAAGACCATGCCGCCAATCCGGCCGTTGCCGATCGGCAACGCCTCGGTCTCCCAGCCCTGGGCAGGATTTCGATACCAAAGAACGTGATCGTCGCCCGCGGGGCTCGGTTGCGCATGCAACGGACATGCCAGCAAGCTGGCCCATAAGCTGGCCCAAAAGATATATTCGAAGGGCGTGCTAGGATGCCGAGATCGAATCATGGTGTGGTTCCTTGGAAGGTTGTCGCATGGGGCGAAAGTTGTTCGAATTCACAAGGGCCCGAACGTACATGAAAACCATCAATTTACACCAATCAACGCCGGGGGAAAATGACGTCTGACTCCTTTTTGGTAATCTGGGTAATCCTGAAAGTTGGCCATCCTTGCCAATGCGGGTGGCCCGCACCCCACACGGGAGTACGCCCTCCTTCGGCCGCGTTTGTGCCCGTCGCTCAAAAGCTGCGCGGGCTTCGATCGTTGACTGGTCCACTCACCCTCCTGGAGAGTAATGT
>CAZSOG010000528.1:0-4792 GCA_964607555.1 uncultured Pirellulaceae bacterium
CTGTACGACCGCCAGAATCAGTTCGATCAAGCCGTGGCCCAATACCAGAAGGCGGCCCAAATTGCCCCGTCCAATGCAACCGTGCATAACGACTTGGGGCTTTGCCTGTCACGCCACGGCGACCTGAAGAAATCGCTGATCGAGCTCCAGCACGCCGTGCGGATCGACCCGCAAAGCAAACTCTACCGAAACAACCTGGCCACGGTTCTGGTCGAGTTGGGGAACTCGGATGAAGCGTGGGGGCAATTGAGTCACGTGCATGCGCCGGCCATCGCACATTACAATCTGGGCTATTTGCTGAACCGAGCCAATCGTAAGGACGAAGCGCGGCATCAATTCGCGATGGCCGTTCGCGCGGACGATTCGCTGGCGGTTGCCAAGACAATGCTTGACCGGCTCGATGCGGAGCTTGGTCGAAGCGCGCCGGCGATGGTCGCCAAAGGTGCCCAGGTGGATGATCGAAAAACGGCGATATTCCCCCGCAAGGCGAAGCCACCGCACCGGTTGGTCTCGTTGGCGAAGGCTCGGGATTTGCGTCGTATTCCGCCGCCGGATCCCGCGACGCCCGTGGCACCGGAGCCGCGACCGCCAGTCCGGCGCGCCGTCTCCGCCCCGGCCAACCCCGCGCCGGTTCGCCAGCCACGTGCGACACCGCCAACGCCGCAGCCGCGAACCGGCCCTGCCAGCCAAGCCGCATCCGGCTTACGCTTCCCGGTGCGTCCGACGTCCGGGTTCGTTTCGGATGATCCCGATCTCGACGCGCAACTTCCCACACCGGATGTGCTCGATACCCCGGCATTGAAACCGGCCGACCCCGATCTGCTGCCGGTGCCCTGACACGCGGCATGACAGACGTATTGTCGTTACTTCGATGAAGCTCGTTTGGTCGGTTGCGTACGTCGCGCCGTTGGGAGCTCGGCAACGCAATCCGCCAAGGCCTGCATCACGATGGGGGCCGCATCGGGCCCGCAGCTGTTGATTTCGCCATATTGCGCGGTGGAGCGTCCGTAGGCATACGGCGCGCGCCGATCCCACTGGCGTTTCGGGATGATGTAGCCGATTTCGTCGTTGGCGAGTCCGAACAGCATCCATTGCGTGCCGCCCATCAGCTTGGCCACCGCGGGCTCGATGGGGGCGCGTGGATAATCCACGCCCATGGCGGGCGGATCAACGACGTGGCCGTCGACCAGTTCGGGATAAAGCTCGCCGGGAATCATCGCGATCCGCAGCCCGCCGAGCTGAACGCAGGCGACTTCCGTCCTGAGAGCGCTCGGCTCGTAACGCGTGCTTCGCGTGACTTTCTCGCCGAGCGGTTTTCCGCGTCCGTTCCACAGGTAGCCGTCACGTTTCAGAATCCCCATGAGACGTCCGAGCCGGTAGAGCCGATTGGTGACCGGAACGCCAACCGACCTGGTCGCGACCTGAATCGGCGTCAACTGGATCGGCCGGGCACGCTGGATCGCTTGCTGGGCCAGTTTAGCGACCGCTTGACCATAACCGCGCGCGTATTCGAACGTACCACGGGGCAGCGGTTCGTCCTGATCGTCGCGGACCACGTTGCGTGGCGGGGCCATGAGTCCACCCACGGCACCGGACACATAAACGACCGGGCAGTGCAGCTGCTGCCGCAGCATGCGAATCGTATGGGCGGGGAAATCCGCCGTGATTTGTGTATTATTCGGACCCAGCGCCTCGGGATGGCAGTTCCACTGCACCAGCACGCCCAGATTGCGCTGCTGTCGTAAATCGGTGAAACGGAGGACGCGGAGTACGCCATCCTTGACGACTGGCAGCCGCGAGTCGGCCAGCAGTTTCTGGTTCACGGCCGTACCGAACCATGCGCGCGCTGGTCGAGTCGTTTTTTCGGTATCGCGGACCAGTTGGACGACGCGCTGGATCACCCATTGAATGTAGGCGTCATCAACACCACGCTTCAGCACGGTGGGGCCCCAGATGCCAATGACGTCCGGCCCCTCGTGGTTGTGTGTGCTGGTGATCGCGACGTACGCGAAGTCGGTCAATTGCGCGCGAATCCGTTCGACCACCGGGTACTGCAGCCCGACCAGATCCACGGCAACAAACGCCAACTTCTTTTGCCCGTCGTCCATGGCCAGACACCGCGCGAACAGCGGATCATGGACCCCCGTGGCCGCGCGGCCCGGCACGTACCCCGCCAGCCATACCGGCTGTTGTTCTGAAATCCGCGGCGTGATGTCGACGTGCGCGATGCCCACGCGCAGCGTGGCGGCCGCGACTGCATCGGTGCGGATCCATCCGATGCCAAGTACGCAACTCAGCAGTACCAGTTCGCCAACTCGCCTGTTCATCAATAATCGCAATTTCACGCTTCCTGCCGCGTTGTCAATAAGGAGCCGTGCATGCCAGACCGCGAGAGGCTTGGGCGTGCTACCGGGCATCGGTCCGTGTTGGGCTCACTGTCAGTCTAGACTGCTTGCCTTGAGGTGACGACCCCAACCGGCAGCCGGGAGCGGAAGCTCTCGGTACGGAGGTGAAATGCCGGGGAAAGGAGGACGCATGCATGAATGTCGGGTGATCATGACTCTACGGACGAGCTGGCCCGATTGCGGCGGCTGGCGGACGCCGCATTCGCTTCGCATCCGGCAGTCGCCCCGAGGGAGGACTGCATCCGAGATCATCCCATCGACGAAGCTTGCTGGGTCGTGAATTTCCTCCGTACGGCTGCTTTTCAGTCCCTGCGCACTTTCATAGAATAGGCCTGTCTGGATGCTCAACGAACCGTATCCCCCAGCAAGGAGAAAACCGTGGACCCCAACACGAAGACTTACATTGCCTTGAGTGTCGTCATGTTCTTGGAGTACGCGATATGGGGCGCGTGGGCGCCGGTCCTGGCCGCACGATTGTTGGGCCCCTTGAAGATGACCGGCAAGCAGACTGGGTGGATTTACTCGACTCTTCCGATCGCCTGCATCTTCTCCCCGTTACTTGCCGGCTGGCTGGCCGACCGGTGGTTTAACGCGGAGTGGATCCTGATTGGCGCCCATTTGATTGGCAGCATCCTGCTGTTCGTCGCGGCAAAGCAAGAGAAATTCACGCCATTGTTGATCGTTATGTTTCTCTATTCGATGTGCTATGCGGCGACCATGCCGCTCGTCAACGCGGTTCTGTTCGCGAATTACTCGCAAGTTGCCAAGGTCTTCATTTGGGCGCCCGTCGCCTGGGCACTGGTCGGTTGGTCGTTGACCGGCTGGCGCATGACACGAAAAACGCAGGGCGGCGGCCAAGACTGTCTCTATTATGCCGCGGCCCTATCCCTGCTGATGGTGATCGGCTGCTTCCTGCTGCCGGCTACCGCCCCGGCGGAAACCGGTAAGATTCCGATCTTCCAAGCGTTAAGCATGCTCGGCCAAACGAATTTTCTGATCTTCATTCTCATCAGCCTGGTGGTCGCCGGCTTGATGCAGTTTTATTTTCTCGGAACCGCTCAATTCATGCAGGATCAAGGCATCTCGAGCAAACATGTTCCCGCGACGATGGCACTGGCGCAAATCGCCCAAGCGGTGGCGACTTATTTCTTGCTCGATTGGTTCGTGGGGACCGACAAGATCGGGGCGGCTCTTGGCTACAAATGGACGCTGACACTTGGCGCGGGATGCTGGGCCCTGCTCTATATTATCTACGTCATTGGGCGTCCCCGCGAGTTGATCATACTGGCCCAACCACTGCATGGGCTGGCATATGTGTTTTTCATCATTGCCGGCCAGATGTATGCCAACACGTTGGCCGCACCGGAAATCGTTAGCTCCATGCAAGCGTTGATCTTCGCGGCTACTACTGGTGTTGGTCTGTTCCTTGGCACTTACTTCGCCGGATTCGTGATGGATACGTTTTCCACGAAAGGAAAATTCCAGTGGTCCAAGGTGTGGGCCGTTCCCTTCGTCATCATGACCGCCGGTGTCCTGGCGCTTGTCCTATTGCTGCAAGAAGCGCCAAAACAACCAGCGCCGGCCAAAGCCAGCGTGCAGGCTGCCCCTGCCGTTGTCGCGCCACTCGACCAGCTGGAAGGGTAAGAAACCCGGGCTTGGGAGGCACGCACGCCGACCCCACAAACCGAAAAAGCCCGGCTTGCGCAGACGCTCAAGCCGGGCCATGCGGTGTCGCCAGTGGAGGATAAGGGAGTCGAACCCTCGACCTCTTGAATGCCATTCAAGCGCTCTCCCAACTGAGCTAATCCCCCTCGTGTGAGTGGTTCGGCGAGGACGCGCGGCTTGCCCGCACGTGTCTTATCGGCAAACTGAGATTCACGACATTAGCGACGTTGCCCGTGCCTGTCAAGGAGAGCGACCCTCGGGCGGTTTGGAGGCGTGTCACCAACCCGCATGCGAAACGGGAATCAGCCACGAGGGACCCAGCGCGGGCCCGGCCTCTAGAAAAACCCTACGTCGTTGACACCCGTTCTGTTGTGAGTCTCGCTGTTGCGTGGTGCAACGGATTGCCGTTTTTCTTGTGGAACGCCTTCGGCGTACGGATGGCGCGCGGGACGCGGTCCCAGGGTGCGCCCGCCGGAGGCGGGCGACCCTAATTCTATGAATGTAACCGCTTCGCGGTAAAAACGCCGACCCACAACGCGGGCCATTCGCTCGGCAGTTAACCATCGTTGTGCGCTGGGCAACAATACGGTTATTGCCGGAGAACCAAGATGATCTCCAAAGACCACAACACAACCAAGCTTCGCCCGTTGGAAACCTTATGGGCCGAAATCTGACGATCTTGAGTCAAGTTTTGTGTCGGGTCTAGTCGGGCGCGGAGTTAG
>CAZSOG010000529.1:0-4789 GCA_964607555.1 uncultured Pirellulaceae bacterium
AGCGTAGGCTGCGGCGCCAATCAGCGCAACCATGACCGCCAGGACCATGTGACCCGCTACCATGTTGGCCAGCAAACGTATCGCTAACACGAGATGCTTGATCAGCATCCCGAGTACTTCCAGCCCGAAGATCATGGGTTTCAGGAAGAGACCCATCGGCGGCGGCACGTCCATGTGCGGAACCTGGGCCGTCCAGTAATGGATGCCGCCGAGTTGTTTCATTCCCGCGGCGACCATTGTGATGTAACAAAGGAACGCCAACGCGCCCGTCACACCCAATGCCGCAGTCGGCGATCCGGACCAGGGAACCAGTCCCATGAGATTACAGGTGAGAATAAAGAAGAACATGGTCATCAGGAACGGCGCGAACCGATCGCTGTCCTTGCTCCCAATGGCGGTCCGCGCCACCTGCTCGCGCACGAACACCACCATCACTTCCAACAGGTTCCAAAGCCGCCCCTTGGGCGGCCCGCCCGACTTCACCCGATTTGCCAACGGAATGAAAACGGCCGCAATTAGAATCGCGCCGACTACTTCCAACACCATGAACTTCGTGACGAGAAAGTCGAGCGGTTGCACGAGATTATCAAACGGCGCGAATCCGGTCTTGACCACCACGATTGGCTCGGTCGACCGGCGCACTTGCGGCACAAAGACCTTGCCCTCGGTCGACTCACGAAAGAGACGCGGCAATTGGAAGTGATTCGAGTCCTTGACGTGTCCCATCAAGTGCACCGGATCCAGCGGGTTATGCCGTGCGTGAGGACTCGCCGTACCCGCGGCCGCACCGCTATCGGCCCCGCTGCTCTCTTGGTGTAGATCGGCTTCCGTCGCCATCGCCTAGCCCGTTATTTACGCTGCGTCTGGCCGTCGATATCGGAAAAATAACCCAACGTCGACTACTAAGGTTATGAGATAGAATACCAGAATGTAGTACACAAACCCCGCTTCGACCAGCACACCACCCCGAAGATAAACAAAAAAACAGACGATCAGGGGAATTCCCATGCGCGGCAGCATCCCCCCTACGACGCACAATACGACCCTGTCCGGCGCCTCTTGACCACTCGCAATCCACTCGGAAATCAGGCCCCCGAGCCAGCAGACCCCGCCGGCAAGGACGACTGCGGTTACGCCAATCCAGCCGGAAAACGCATATGCCAAACAACTCCCGGCCAGAATGGGGGGGGATAGCAGCCCTGTGAAGATTGCCATTCTCTGCAGACGACTGGCCATGTCAATCGCGCTCCGAGTCCCGCTCCGCTTCGTTGTCCGCTGTGGCGTCCGGCAAGCTCGGTGACCCCCGCGGCGTGAAATCAGCGCGTCCAAGACGCACGAGTTGCCATACCCCAAATGTCAGTCCAAAGGCAAATCCGAGGACCGCGAACAATAGCTTCGTGCCGAGGTGATGGTCGATCCAGAATCCAAGCAGACCCGGTACCACCATCTCCAACGCGATCGACATGATATAGCTGACCCGCGCGTACGCGCGGGCAATCGGCGCTCGGTCGTCCGGAGATTCCATGTTCAGAACTCCTCTTAGGTCGACTTCATTGCGTGGCGCAAGCTGGACCCTGTTGAACGTACCGTTCTCGGCCCCGTCGGTAAAGCCCGGAAAACAAACCGGCGCGCGCGGCGTGTGAGTCGTCCGTCGCGGATTGAGATATCGCGGCCACACCTCGACGTGTGTGCCGCCCAAGGGTGTCGAAAAGTTGGGGTTGGCAGCCCAAGAATCCAGGGCCGCCCTCACGCACGCCGCCGCGCCGGCCATAAATGGGGTGGATCACGCCGAGTTTGACGGTCGCTTCGACGGAATGGTAGTGATCGGTGTGCTGTGTTATGCGGAAACTTTCAGAAAGTTATAGTATTTATGGGGGGTATGTATGTTGTAATCGGGTTCGCGCGAGGTTAGACTTATATCAATGAGCGTGATCGTTACCCATCCAGTGGGGCAAGCGCCTCTTACTGGAGTGATCAATGGGCCCCGCCGCACGATCGCGCGTGAGGCGAACCGGAACGGGTGAGGCAAACAAGGTGATATGACGAAGGCTTCGGTGTGTGCCGGGCTGGCGCGCGCGGGGTTTTTGTTGATACCGCACCTGACCGAAACCGGTAGATGTTCCCAGCCAGCGATGTTCCCAGCCAACATGGAGTACCGGTTGGGCTGACGCGTGGACAGGACCAGGGAAGTTGCTTGACTGCGCCAGCGGCACGTACGAATTGTGCCATCGCCAACACACCCCCCCAAGTACTGGAAGGTATTCCATTGATTAAGGCAGCTGACCTCAAAACGCAGACGATCAAGGACCTGTACGCACTGGCCAAGGAGTATGGTCTATCGGGCGCTTATGCGATGCGCAAGGAGCAATTGGTACGTGCGTTGGTAAAAGCGGCGAAGGAACATGGCAAGGCGCGGTCGGCGGGCCGTCGCAACGGCAAGAAGGCGTCGCGTGAGGGTTCGGCCAATGCTGGGAGCGCTAATGGGCGAACGCGTGGCACCGCGCGTTCCCGGCGGAAAGTCGCGGCCGAGGCTACTGCGGCAAAGCCGGCGCGCACGCGGAGTTCGAGGCGTATTGAGCGGGCGCGGGCGCAGCGTGAGAAGCTGAAGGACCTATCCCATGCCTCGACCGAGGCGAACAAACGCGGGCGAAAACGCCCCAAGACGCTATCCAAGTGTGCCCGCATGATGGCCAAGGATCCGGGCAAGGACCGAATTGTGCTGTTGGTTCGGGATGCCTATTGGCTGCAGGCATGTTGGGACGTCACCCCGAACAGCGTGCAGCGCGCGCGGGCGGCCATGGCGGAGCACTGGCACACATCGGAGCCGGTTTTGCGGGTGATCGAGGTGGACACGGGGGCGACGACCAGTGTATCGGAGCAGGTCGTGCGTGAGATCCCGGTCCATGGCGGCGTGAAGAACTGGTACATCGACATCAAGGGCTCGCCGCGCAGCTTTCGAGTTGAGCTCGGGTATCGTGCCGAGGGGGGCCGATTTCACGCATTGGCGCGCAGCAACACCGTGACGACTCCGCGGCCCGGCAGCAATGACGCGATCAATGACCACTGGTCCGATGTCGCGGCGGACTACGAGAAGGTCTATGCGATGAGCGGCGGGTACCTGCCCTCGAGTGCCGGGGGGGATCTCGAGGAGCTATTCCAAGAACGCTTGCGCCGTCCGATGGTACCCCCGACCACCGTGCAGTTTGGCGCGGGTGCGGACCGGTACTTACGGCGGGATCACGATTTTGCTTTCGATGTCGACGCGGCGCTGGTGGTCTTCGGGTCGACCAAGGGCGACGCGCATGTAACACTGGGCGGGCAACCGGTCAAACTGCAGCCGGACGGTTCGTTCGCGGTGCGACTGAATATGCCGAACCGACGGCAGGTCCTGCCGGTGGTGGCGTGCAGTCGTGACGGCGTGGAGCAGCGCACGGTGGTGCTTGCGGTCGAACGTAATACGAAGGTCATGGAGCCGATGTTCCGTGAGGCCCATGAGTCATAGCCTCGTTCTGGCTGGGCTGCTATCATACAAGGGTGTGTTGCCCGAAGAACTGCCGGCAACATCCTCTGCCATGCTCGTGATGTCGGTGTCGCTTTTTTGGGGAGCCGATACGAGATCCGCCGGGGACTGATTCGAGTCTTGGCCGCGTGTACAGCCAGCCGTAGCGGCCATCTCCGGATGGCGTTACCCATGTTGGATCACACAACCCGAGGCTTAGGTCCCCACGTTTGGCATGCGGGCTCTCACAAAACGCATCGCCACGGCATTGCGGTGGAGGAGTTGCCGGTTTTTTTCCCGGCGCGAAGCATTCGATGATGGCGGGGCGGGGACCAGGGAGCGTGACATGGCAGGTCAGGTCGTTGAGTTGGACACGAAACGCGAGCAGTTATTGGCGATGATGCGCGGGTATGGCAGCTGTGCCGTGGCCTTTTCCGCCGGTGTGGACAGCACCGTCTTGGCCAAGGCCGCCGCGCTGACATTAGGGCCGCGTGCGGTCGCCGTCACCGGGATCAGCCCGAGTCTCGCCGAGAGTGAATTGCGCCAGGCACGCGCCCTCGCGAAACAAATCGGCATCCGCCATGTGGAGATCGAGACCAACGAGCTGGAGCAACCCGGCTATGTCAATAACGCGCCGGACCGGTGCTACCACTGCAAGTCGGAGCTGTATCGGACAATTCATGCGATTCGCGACCAGCTGGATGTGGCCGTTATAGTGAATGGGAACAATGCCGACGATCTGGATGACTATCGACCTGGAAGCCGGGCCGCCGAGCAGCAGCAGGTGGCCAGTCCGCTGGCTGCCTGCGGTTTGACCAAGGATGACGTGCGCCGGCTGGCACGCGCATGGGAACTGCCGATTTGGGATAAACCGGCCGCACCCTGTCTCTCCAGTCGGATCGCTTATGGCCAGCGCGTCACGCCGGAGCGACTGGCGATGATCGAGCGGGCCGAACAATACCTGCGGCAACTTGGCTGCGCGATCGTGCGCGTGCGTTACCACGAAGGGGACCTCGCGCGGCTTGAGGTCCCGCTCGACGATGTCGCGCGTCTGAGTGATCCCGCGACGCGCCGGGGGCTGGTTGAGTACCTCACGAAGCTGGGATTCAAATTCGTTACGCTCGATCTCGCCGGATTTCGATCCGGGAGCCTCAATGTTTTCGTTACCGAACAGCAACTCAAACAAGTCTAGCGGTGGGCCATGCACGATCCGCTGGCGCCGTGTTGACTGATGGGCCGACGTTGGTTCGGCCGATCGAGGGATGTCTCAAGAGATTATACGTCCATGTC
>CAZSOG010000530.1:0-4786 GCA_964607555.1 uncultured Pirellulaceae bacterium
GGGGAGCGACCGAAGGTCTCCACCGCGCCGTCATGCGTCAGTTGGTTGGAGGTAACATCTCGTTAGATTCCCAGGCCGCTACATACGCGCACCGTGCGCGCATGTGGCGAAGCGAACAACGGGAGCGCCGCGGAACAAGGGCGTAATCCCTAGTGGGATGCGGGCCTCCCGCATTATGCGCGTCGAGACATGCGAATATGGGGCACCATTGTAGATTCTTCCATCGCGTCATGTTATACGATCACACCGAGCCGGGAGTCCATTGTGTCGCAACCGTCGGAAAACGACCAGATTCACATTGCTTACCAGCAGCGGCAACAAGCATATAGTGCACGGATTGCGGAACTCGACCGAAGCGATCGGCGTCTTGCCCGCCGCCGTGGCTTCACGTTCTTGGCCGGTCTGTTCGGCTTCTTCATGGCCTACCAACAACCTGCGGCGCGCGTCATCTGGATCAGTCTGGGCGTGCTCCTCATGATCGCCTTCTTGTGCCTTGCCGTTTACCAGGAAACGCTTCAACGTCAGCTGGAACGCGTCCGGCTCCTGAACCGGACCGTGTTGGGACAACTGGCACGTATCCGGCGCGACTGGCAACATGTGCCACGGGCCGACGTGGTCGTGCCGGCTCGCCACCGCGAAGTGGCGCGGGATCTCGACCTGTTCGGTCACGCCTCGTTGTTCCAGCTGGTCAATCAAGCCTACACGCCACGGGGACGGGCCACGCTGCGTGACTGGATTCTCGAGCCGGCGAGTCCTGGCGACATCGCGATGCGTCAGAGTGCGATTCGGGCCCTGGTCGATTGCGAGGAACTCCGCGAGGAGCTGGTGTTGCGCGGGTGCCTGCTCGCCGGCAGCCTCGCCGGACCGGACGCGTTCGTGCAGTGGGCGGAACAGCCCGGGCTGCTTGCCACGCGCCGCTGGCTCGTTCATCTCGCCCGCGTGACGCCTTGCGCGTTCCTTGTCGCCTTGGGTGGCTTGGCCATCGGTTGGCTGACACCAACCCAGGCGAGCGTGGTGGCGGTCGGAACGCTGCTGGTCAATGTGTTGGCCAGCGTGCCGTTCACCGGACGCGTTCATGATATTTTCAACCGGATCTCGACCCGGAGTGGCGAATTGCAGCACTATCGGACTCTGTTCCAATTGATCGCGCAGTTGCCGCCGGGCGGCCCGCTGCTCACGGCTATTCGCCACGCGGCGATCGAGGAGCAGCGCGGCGCCGTTCATCAGCTCGCGAGTCTGCGCGGTATCATGGCGTTGGCCGGCCTCCGGCACGCGGGCCTGTTGAGCATTCTGTATGTCGTCTTGCAATTGACGGTGCTTTGGGACGTCCACGTCCTGTGGCTATTGGAACGCTGGCAGCGGCGTAGCGGAGGTTTCGCACGCGGCTGGTTCGAATCACTTGGTCAGCTCGAAGCCGTCGGCTCGTTGGCCTGTTTGGCACATGACAATCCCGCGTGGTGCTTTCCAAGCCTGCGTCGCGACGGACCGGCCGGTGTCATCGCCAACCAACTTGGCCACCCCTTGTTGGCCGGCGCGGCGCGGGTGTGCAATGATGTGCAGCTCGGGCCGCCCGGAACCGTGCTGTTGGTGACCGGTTCGAACATGTCGGGCAAGAGCACGCTCCTGCGTTCGATCGGCGTCAATGTTCTGTTGGCGCAATCGGGCGCTCCGGTCTGTGCCACGTCAATGGAGTTAACGCCGACCACGGTGACGACAAGCATGCGGATCCAAGACTCGCTCGAAAATGGCGTTTCGTTCTTCATGGCGGAATTGCAGCGTCTCAAGGCGATCGTCGACCAGGCGACGGCGTACGCGACTCGGCCCGATCGGACACTGTTATTCCTGCTGGATGAAATCCTGCAGGGAACCAACTCGGTGGAACGGCACATGGCGGTTGTTCGCGTGTTGTCGCACCTCATGGATGCCGGCGCGCTGGGCGCCGTCTCCACCCACGACTTGGACTTAGCGCGGTGCGAGGAATTGAAGGATCAGTGCCAGATCGTGCATTTTCGTGAGACCCTGCATGGTGGCCCACAAGGGGGGCAAAGCATGGCGTTTGACTATAAACTCCACGCAGGTGTCGCGACCACGACGAACGCCATGAAACTTCTTAAACTCGTGGGACTCGACTGACTCACCCATCTTGCAAACTCGCGTGGACTTTGTCATAGTGTTTCGTTTGCAGTTTGTTGTAAATGACCCCGGGGGGTATTCGCGAACTCCGCGCGTCGGGGAGCGGCGGAAATGCGCCTGTGCGATAGGAGATAACTGTAAATGATCGCCCGCGAGTACGGAAAATTCATCAGTGAGTTCGTTTGCCATCCCAAGGCGGTCGGGGCCGTTGCTCCCAGCTCACAACAGTTGGCCAGACACCTCATGCGTTCGATCGATTGGGGTGACACGACGACGTTGGTGGAGTATGGACCGGGGACCGGCGCGATCACACGGGCCATCGTCTCGCAGTTGCAACCGGAGATGAAATTTCTGGCCATCGAGATAAATCAGTGTTTTGCCGAAATTCTACAAAGTCGATTCCCCGAAGCGCGCGTCTGCAAGGGGAGTGTCGAACAGGTCAAGGAACACTGTCAACGGCACGATATTGATAGTGTCGATGTGATTCTCAGCGGGCTACCATGGGCGTCGTTCTCCGAACCGCGCCAGACAGCATATCTGAATGCGACGATGCAAGTGCTTCGTCCCGGGGGACAGTTCATCACGTTCGGATACCTCCAGGGTCTGCTGCTGCCTGCCGGGCGGCGCTTTCGCAAAAAACTACGCGATTACTTCGGTGAAGTACGCGTGAGTAAGCCGATTTGGGCCAACCTGCCGCCCGCCTTCTTCTACTGCTGCCGCCGCTAGACGCTGATTCCCGCCGGGTGTTGGTATCTTTACCGCGAAGCGGTTGCATTCCACGGTACATGTGTGTTTTGCGAGCCGTAACCCCGTCGCGATCCATCCCAATCGATTTATTTCGGATCCCGAGAATATTCATTAAAACCGGTGTATCCGGCCGATCTGATCTAAAGGAGTCTTTGTGGATCGGATCGCGCTCGGATGGGAATGCACTGTTGGGACACGGAATCGTGGTGAATCGCCTCTCGAAGATGCTGCCGCTAGTGTTTTGGACCTGCCTGATGGCCGGTTGCCATCTCGCGCCCGGTACGCGTGGCACGACTATGCCATCCCCGTTGATGGAATCCGCAAACCAAGCGCCGGCCGTAGACTCTACGCAGCCTTCTCAACCATCAAACTCAACCACGCTCCAGGAGCGATCCGCGGGCCGCGTGCTTCAAACCGCGTTCACGCAACCCGGGCCGGTGCCGGCTGGGACCGACCACCTGACGCTCGAAGCGGCAATCCAGCTGGCACTCCAGCAGAACCCGCAGCTGACCGCGCTCCGTGCCCAGGAGTCGGTGGCGCTCGCTTCGTTGAGGGTTGCCAGTGCATATCCGTTTGCTCCCAGTGCCAGCATGCAGATCGAACCGACGCCGAGGGACGAACAAGGTAACGATCTCAAGACGGCGTCGCAGTATTCAATCAGCCAGACGTTTCAGTTGGCGGGACAGCGTGGTCTGCGAACACGTGCCGGCGACGCGAACCTCGAACAGACACGTTGGCAGATCCAGCGCGCCATCGTGCAAACGGCTGCCGAAGCACGGCGGCGGTACATTGACGCCTTCTACCAAGTGAAACAAGGTGCTCTGTACACATCCTTGGCGGACCTCAACACACAGTTGCGTGAGTTGATCCAGCACCGATTCGAAGCCGGGCAGTCGTCGGCCGCGGACATGGCACTGGCGCGCATGGAAGCGGCAACCGCTCGACAGCAGGCGGCCGTGGAAGTTCTGAAAGGACGCGTCGCACTGCTGGCCCTGAAAACCTACCTGCAGATCGATCCCCACCAAGACGTGACGCTCGTGGAGAGCGTTTCGACCAACCAACAACTGCCGCTGCCAAGTGACATGGCCGAGACGGACGCGCCTGCCAGCGCGACCGCGCTCTTCACTCAAATCACGCTCGAAGACGTGCCGAGTCTGGTCGAAACGCGCCCGGACATTTTGGCAGCGCGCGCTGCCGTCACCCAGGCCAGGGCGAACTACGAATTGGCGAAAGCCAATCTTGTCCCAAATGTCCAGATCGGCCCGACATTCAGCCGCGACGAGAGTGCGACCGAATTTTGGGGGGTGGCGGCGACCATCCCGTTTGGTATCAGCCACACCGCCGCCGGCAAGCCACTCGTTTACCAACGCGAAGCGCAACTGCGGCAGCGCCGGATCGAACTGGAACAGCAGTTGCGTCAAGCACGCCAGGAGCTGAAATCGGCAGTGCTCGGTTACGAACTGGCACGTGATGCAATGGAACACTGCGATCAAAAAGCACTCGACCAATTACACGCCGAAGTGGCGCGAGTTGAACACTTGTTCGAGGCGGGGCAGGTGGAGTTGCTGCGAGTCTATGCGGCGCGCAAGGCAGTATTCCAATTCCGGTTGAGCTGCATCAACGCGGAGCTCTTGCTTGCCCAGGCGATCACCGACGTCCAGGCCGCCGCCGCGATTGTGCCCTGAACGGTTGACGCCAGAGGGACCTAATGCGGGTGGCCCGCAACCCACAACGGCGTACGCCCTCGCATGCGCAGCGCTCCCGTTGTTCGCTTCGAAACATGTGCGCACGGTGCGCGCATGTGGCAGCCTAAGAATCCAACGAGGCGTTGCCTCCAACCAACTGACGCATGCCGGCATGCGGGAACGTATGATTCTGCACGACCCGCCGCCCGCAACTCGGCTGC
>CAZSOG010000531.1:0-4782 GCA_964607555.1 uncultured Pirellulaceae bacterium
ACATCACGGCGTGCCTGAGACTTCTGGCTTGCACCCCGTAGCAGCGCGGTTCGACTTTCCAGTGCTTCCGCGTACTGATCACGGGCGCCTTTGATATCACCGGTCTCCCACAGCGCGTCACCGAGGCTGATCAACAAGACCGACACGTCGCGTTGGGCTTGAGTGTTTCGCCGATCGGCCGCGGCCAGCGCACGCGCGATATCGAGTCCGGAACGTAGCATGGAAACGGCTTTTTCGGCCTGACCGGACGTCGCGAGGAGTCCCCCGAGTCGAAAATAACTCATGGCCAGATCGCGACGTGCCCGGATACCGCGCGGCGCGCCGGCCGCGATGCGCCGAGCGATTTGCAACGCGTGCTCATAATGCTCGAGCGCTTCCCGGCCGTTGCCGGCGGCTGCCAACACGATGCCCATGTTTTGATGACATATTTCGAGATCGCGCCACGCGGGCGACGACACGTCCGCATCTTCGGCTAGTTTGGTCAGGACGGGCAATGTGTGATCAAGCAGCACCTGGGCGCCGCGCGTATCGCCATCGTACGCCATCAATGCCGCGCGGGCCGTCGAATTGGCCGCGTGTTCACGCCGCAACGCTCGATCCGCGGGCGTGTTTGCCAGCAGCGTATTGTATTGTCGGTCGGCCAAGCCGTACTGTTCTAGTGCTCCGGTGATGTCGCCGGTCACGGCCAGCATGTCGGCGACGCGCCGCTGACTCAACGCCAGAGCGCGCCGCGCCGTGGCGTCGCGCGGATCCGTACGCACCAACACTTCACAGAGTGCCCGCGCTTTTCGGTAGCTCGCGAGCGCACCGGCCGTGTCACCCAAGTTAGCGAAATATGGGTTGCCCTGGATATCGCCCACGCGCTGGTAGGCCGCGACGATTTCATGTCGCAGGGATCGATCGCCACCCGCTTGGGCCGAGAGACGCGTCAAGTACTGCAGCGCCCGGGCAACGATCAGGTGCCGCGCTTCGGTGGCGCCCGGAAGATCACGGATCGAATCGTGGAACTCGAACAAGAACGAGTTGGCAAGTTCGCGCACGTCGCGAAATCGCGTTTCGGCGATCGCTTGTTGCCGCCGCGCTACGTGGGCCTCCCATGCGGTGCCGGCCAATCCGGATACGATGGCCAGAAGAACCAGAACGGACGCGGCGACTCCCAGCCGATGGCGGCGGAGGAACTTGCGCGTCAGATACGCCCACGTTCGCCGGCTGGCCAGCACCGGAAGGCCGGATAAGTATCGGTCGATGTCCTGCGCGAACTGCTCCACCGACGCGTAACGAAGCTCCGGCTCCTTGCGCATGGCCATCAACACGATACGATCCAAGTCTCCGGATAGCTCACGGTGCAACACGCGCGGGCGGCTGCCGCGCCGCTGGGCGACCTGTTCCGGAGTGATTTGCGTGACCGTCCCATCGTGGTGCGTTACCGCGGCATCCTTGCCGACAGCCGTGCTTGGCTTGGACGGTTCATCATGACAGAGAACGGATTCAATTTGGCCCGGACTGAGTCCGTCAAGACGGTGCGGATGGCGGCCGGTTAGCAGCAGATAGAGCAAGACGCCGAGCGAGTAAACATCGGTTGCCGTGGTAAGGACCGTGCCACGAATCTGTTCCGGACTGGCGTACCGCGGCGTCATCAGACGCGCGCTGGCCGACGTCAGTTCGGCCGGCTCGCGATCGTCCGACAGCATCTTGGCAATCCCGAAGTCGAGCAGCTTGACATCGCCAGGGTCCGTGACCAGGATATTGCCCGGTTTGAGATCGCGATGGACAATCAGCCGACGGTGGGCCGCGGCCACCGCCGCGCACACTTGCTGGAATAATGCCAGTCGCTGGTTCGTCGACAGGCAATGTTGATCGCAATACGCGTCGATAGGGGTTCCGCGGACATATTCCATGACCAGATAGGGGCGGCCGTCCGGCGTCGTCCCACCATCCAACAATCGGGCAATATGCGGATGATCAAGGTCCGCCAGCACCTGCCGCTCCGTGTGAAAGCGGCGAATGGCTTCCTCTGATTCGACCCCGGTGCGAATGACCTTGACCGCCACCTGCGCCTCGAAGGCGTCATCCGCGCGCGCTGCCAAATAGACGGCGCCCATGCCGCCCTGCCCCAAGACTTCGCGGACATGATACGCGCCGATGCGCTGGCCGACCATGTTCGTGCCAAACGCCTCCTGAAGACCGGGCAGATGAGTACCCGCCGGCGACGGCTCGATGAAGTCATCCGCCTGATCATGCGCGTTCAATAACGACTCGACCTCGTCGCGCAACGCGGGGTCGCCGGCACCGGCCGAAGCCAGGAATTGCGCGCGCCGCGCGGGCGGCAAGGCGACTGCTTCGTGGAACAAGTCCTTCACCCGTTGCCAGCGTTCAACATCCATCGGTACCGGCCTCGCTCAGCGCGCGAAACAGCCACGCCTTCGCCACGGCCCATTCCCGTTTGGCCGTCGACAGCGAGATGTCAAGTTCCGCCGCCGTCTCCCGGAATGTCAGGCCGCCAAAAAAACGCAGTTCCACGATGCGCGCCTGCCGCACGTCAAATCGAGCCAGACGGGTCAGGGCATCGTCGAGTGCCAATAGATCAACATCGGGCGGAGAAGCGGGCCGCAGGGACTCCAACTGCCCGGTCGAAACGAGCACGCGGCGCGCGGCGCGTTTGGACGCGGCGCGGCGGCGTGCGTGATCCGTCAGGATCCGGCGCATGATAACCGCCGACAGTGCCAACACCTGCTGGCGATTGGAGCCATCCATCTGGTGCTGCGCGGCGAGTCGCAAATAGGCCTCGTGCGCCAAAGCCGTCGTCTGCAGCGTGTGGTCGGTCCGCTCGCCGCGCAGTTGCCGCGCCGCGAGCTGACGCAGCTCGGCGTACACCAGCGGCACGAGCGCGTCGAGCCGCTCCCGGTCACCCGGCGCGCCGTCATCCCCATACTGCCGTAAGGCCACATCATCCGCCACGAAAAACATCCTGTGCAAGCCGAAACAACGCGACGTAACATGCCCCAGTCGGTTCCATTCGCGAAACAAAACCCGTTTTCCACCCCACTGGCAAGTCACATACCCCCGTTGATCGGACGCCCGTGAGTCACCAGTCACCATCGCCAGCCGAACAATCGCGTAAAAAATGACCCTTTGCGCGGAGTTTTCCCGCGTTAATAAACAGGCCGTGATAACGCCATGGGCGCACCGTTGCCGGTGGCGACCGGTCCGACCGCAAGCACCTATGATTCCATCGTACATCTCGGACCCCTGATGTTCAAGGATTTTGGCGGTGCACGGAACGGTTGCGACAACGTGTTGATGAGCAGTTTACACGCCGCGTGACCGTAGCCATGGCGGTGGGAACAAACGGTTTGCGGTAAACAAGTTACGCAGGTTCTCGACGCATCGGATTGGCCGGTGACGCGAAACGATCAGCTTCGGAACCTGGACCGATGCGAGGTACCGACTCATGGCACGCTCAACTCGACAAGATCGCCATCGTACGGACAAACGCCGCAAATCATGGCAACGTCGGTATCGGCGGCAGCGGACGCGGGCCCGGTGGTTTGAGTCGCTCGAACCGCGGTTGATGTTGGCCCATGATTGGCAAAACGCCTGTTTGCCCCTGGATACCACGGGCGATGACGTGGTCGTCCCGTTGGATGCCTTGGTGCTGATTAACCGCCTTAATGCGTTGGGCAGCGGCCGGTTGCCACCACCCGGCGGTGCCGCCGGCCCCCCTCCCTTCTACGACGTGACCGGTGACGGGCTGCTGACGCCGCGCGACGTGCTGGTCGTCATCAACGGCCTCAATTCGGGGGCCGCCACGCCATTTTTCGACGCGGTTGGCCTGCTGCGCGATACCGCGCCCGACGGCGCGACCAACACCGATCTGATCACGTTCGACGGCCGCATTTCGGGACATGTGACCGCGCCGTTGGGACTGACATCGTTGACCGCGCGCGTCGACGGCGGCGCGGCGATCCCGGTCAAGAATCAATGCGGCGATTTTACGTTCGATCCCGGTTGGGCGACCAATGGTACCGACGACGGTCGCCATACCCTCCGTTTTGAGGCTACATACCAAGGGCGGCGCCGCGCGACCCAAGACTTCGGCTTCACGCTCGATACGACCGCGCCCGTCCTGAATCTCCAAATCGACCCGGCTTCCGACACGCCACCGCTAGGTGATGGCAAGACGAAAGCGAATCCGGTCGCGCTGTCGGGCCGGACCGAGCCGAATCTGGCCGTCACCCTGACCGCGCCCCAACAGACGGTGACGGCCGATGGTTCCGGGCAATTCGTCTTTTCCAATGTGCCGCTTGTCTTTGGTCCTCAGTCGTTCGCCGCACAAACGTCCGATGTGGCGGGCAACCCGGCGACGACGCATACGGACGTCGATTACGATTGTGCTTTTCCCCCGGATCTACTCCCCTGGAGCGTCCGGGAGTCGGGCGGGTCGTCTGGCGCGGCCGGTGGCGTCACGACCGCGCAGTGCCACGCGTTGCTGCGTGAAGGTAATTCCTTCACCGTCACTCTGCAACGCGCGATCACGATCCCCGCGGCCCCCTCCGAACTGGCATTTCAAATCGAGACGCCCGCGTTTGACACCGGTTCCAGCGGCACGATCGCCGATGCCGTGGAGTTGGCTCTGGTGGACGACGCGGGCCGGTCCCTGGTGCACACGGTCGCCCCCGGCCGCGACGCGTTTTTCAACTGGACCGAAGGCCAGCCCGCGCGACTCGGCCCGGGCACCCAGTCCGGCGGGCCCTGGGCCCCGCGGCCCCCCCCCCCCCCCCC
>CAZSOG010000532.1:0-4773 GCA_964607555.1 uncultured Pirellulaceae bacterium
GGTGGAACGGTGATTCTGCACTACCTGCGTCGCTCACCCGACATCAACTCCCGTGCCGGCTGAACCTCGACCCAAAAACTTGACTCAAGACCATCAAAATTCCGCCCTTAAGGCCTCTAACGGGGCATGATACCCGTGTTTCGTCCCGCGCGATATTCAACTATGTTGACATCTGCCGCATCGATCGTCGAGTAGGGGGCATGTACGCTGGACTTCCAGGTCCGTCGCAGACGCGGATAGACGCCGTGGTTGGGTTGTTTCGTACGCGTTTTGCGAGTCCGGTTCTGGCGGCGGGTTCAGGCGGGCGGTGTTTTACGGCCCGATGCGGATGGATCCTGGTGACCGAGGGAGAGTTAGCAATTCGATGGGCAAGGAACAAGGCAAACTGTTCGACAACGAGCCTGAGCCGTGGGAGGTGGATGATCAGACGGAGCTGTGTGTCGCGGCAGTTGTATTCGCCGAGCCGCCGTTTGGTCCGTACGACTACCAGGTGCCGGACGCGCTTCGCGCGGCGGCCCGGGCCGGTGTTCGAGTGCATGTTCCGTTGGGGCGTGGCAACCGCCAGCGGACAGGCTACTGCACGGCGGTGACGAATTGCCAGAGACCGTCGCGGCGTTTGAAGTCGATCAGGGCGGTGCTGGACGAACGGGTCTTGTTGACCCCGGCGATGCTGCGTGTCACGCAGTGGATGGCGGACCATTACCTATGTCCGCTCGGCCAGGTATTGGATGCGGTCGTACCGTCCGACGTGCGTTTTCAAGCGGGTACCCGGCGGCAGATCTTCCTGCGCGTTTCCGCGGAAATCGCGGACCAGCTGGACGCGCTCGGCCTGCCCCCGAAGCAACTCAAGGCCCTGCAGATCCTGGCCGCGCACGGGGAGGGGATGACGCCGCTGGAATTAGCGCGTAACACGGGGTGCACGATCGCTCCAATCCAAGCGTTGCGCAAGAAAGGGCTGGTCGTTGCGCAGACGCGCCGCGTGCAACAGAAGGAGCACACGTTGGCACCCACTCCGCGTCAGCCCGCGCTGACGTTGAACCCGGATCAGCAGGCGGCCCTCGAATCGATCCTGAGCCCGGTTCGCGAAGGGCGCCACGAGACGTTGCTGGTGCACGGCGTGACCGGCAGTGGCAAGACGGAAGTGTACATACAAGCCATCGAGCAAGTGGTCCAATACGGTCGCCAGGCCATCGTGCTGGTACCGGAGATCAGCCTGACGCCTCAGACCCGGCGTCGCTTTCGCTCGCGTTTTGATCGCGTCGCGGTCTTGCACAGTCATTTGAGCCCGCCGGAACGTCACTGGCACTGGCAGCAAATCGCGGACGGTCAGATCCAGGTGATCGTGGGCGCGCGCAGTGCGGTGTTCGCGCCGACGCCCCATCTGGGATTGATCGTGTTGGATGAAGAGCACGATGGGTCGTTCAAGCAAGATATCGCGCCGCGCTATCACGCACGCGATGTCGCGTTACGCCGCGCGCGGCACGAGAACATCCCCTTGGTGCTCGGTTCGGCCACGCCGTCGCTCGAGAGTTATCACGCGGCCAGACAGGGGGAATATCATCTGCTTGATATGCCGCGGCGCGTGTCCGATCTGCCGCTGCCTGACGTGGCGACGATCGACTTGCGCAGTCAGCCACATGGTGGCTATGCGGGCGCGATCAGTCTGCCATTGTATCGGGCGGTGCGCGAGGCGATTGACTCTGGTGGTCAGGTTATCCTGCTGCTGAACCGCCGCGGTTATTCGACCACGATCCAGTGTCGCGCCTGCGGGTACGTCGTGACCTGTCCGCATTGCGACATTGCGATGACTCACCATCGGGATGGGGAACGGACCGTGTGCCACTATTGCGATTACGAGATTCGCACGCCGACGTGTTGTCCGGAGTGTGGTTTCGAGGGGATTCATTTTAGCGGGGTGGGCACGGAGCGACTGGAAAAGGAAGTCCGGGCCCGGTTCGCGGACGTGGCGTGTCTGCGGATGGATAGCGATTCGATGCAACGTCACGGCAGTCACGAGGAGGCTTTGGATCGGTTTCGCTCGGGGGAGATCAAGATTCTGCTCGGCACGCAGATGATCGCCAAGGGGCTTGATTTTCCAGCCGTGACGCTGGTGGGCGTGATCAATGCCGACACGGCGCTGCACTTTCCGAACTTCCGCGCGGCGGAACAGACGTTCCAGCTGGTGACTCAAGTAGCTGGCCGGACGGGCCGCGGAGAGCGCGGCGGCCGAGTCCTGGTCCAAACGCGCAGTCCTGACCACCCGGCGATACGCGCGGCCCAGCGGCATGACTACCGGATGTTCGCGGCCCAGGAGCTGCCGATCCGGCAACAATTCCGCTATCCGCCCAGCGCGAAGATGATTCGCCTGGTCGTTCGTGGTCCCGTGGAGACTCAGGCCGAAGCGTTCGCGGATTACCTGGCCGATCGGATCCGCGGCACGGCTGATTGGGAAAAGGCCCATATTCGCCTGCTTGGGCCGGCCGAGTGCCCCATTCCGAAACTGCGTGGCAAATTCCGCTTTCATCTCGTGTTGCAGGCCACGGATGCGGCGCGGATGCACGACATCGTGCGGACCGCGACGCACGACGTGGACACCCCAGCGGACGTGCAGTGGATCATCGACGTCGATCCGCTTGATATGTTGTAGCGGACCGTCTTTGCCCTGGCTCAGCACCCCGAAAAGTCCTAGACTGAGAGAATGACTGGCAGTATGGACGTGTTCCCGCGTCGTGCGTTGGCGAGTTTTTTTCCAGCTTGAGTCCTGCTTATGAGTTACCGTTCGATCAAACGCGTGCTCGGCGAAACGAGTTTGGAGCGGAAATGCCGCTTTCTGTTCTTGATTTGTTTGCTGTTTCTCATCGGTGGTGCGTTTTCCCTGGTCGGCTATATCACCACGGAGCTCGTGGTGACGACGACTCAGAAGCATGGCCATGATCTGGTGGATATCATCATGATCAAGGTGCACTCGACGCGTTTTCAAACGGAAGAGAACGATAATGACGCAAGTGATCCCCAGCTCAAGAACCGGCGTGAGTTGTTGCGCAGCACGATCGCGGACTTTGAAGAAAGCCAGGATTACAGGTGGCAATTGGTGTCGTTGGACAAGAACTACTGGCAGAACCTGATCACGCCGGTGGCGCCGCGCGACCGCCAGGAACGTGAACTGCTGGTGCAGCTGCAACAAAAGATCAAGCGGCGGGAGAAGGAGCGGGAGAAGCGGACCGAGGTGTCGGACGAGGCGTCGGCCGATCTCGCGGCCAAGAAAGCGCTCGGCGAAGTTGCCGATCCATCCCAGGACCCCGTTTATGCCGTGCGCCCGTTGCCGGAGACCGGTGAATTCCATTATTTCGAGCCGGTTCAGTTTCGCACGAGGTGTCTGCTGTGCCATTGCGCCACGCTGGATGCCGGGGCCGCCTCGGCGGCCGATATCGGGACCACCGTTTCCGAGGAGCCGCCGTTGATCGCGGTGAAGGTGATCCTGCCCTACAAAGAGACGAAAACCGCGATCACGAATTCGCGCGCGATTCTGACCGCCGTGGCGATTCTGACCGTCTTCGTTGCCATGATGGCGCTCTATGTGATCGTCCGCTACGTGATCGTCAAACCGCTTCAGCACTTGCGCGATGTCAGCGACGAGGTCAGTCGCGGGCGCACCGAGGTGCGCGCGGAAATTCATACCAATGACGAATTTGAAGAGCTCGCACGATCATTCAACCGCATGTTGCGGCACATGAATGACGCGCAGGCAGATCTGCGCAGTGTCAATGCGGATCTGGATGCCAAGGTGGATGAGCTCGCGCAACTGAACATGCGGCTGTACGAAATGAATCGCCTGAAAGATGATTTCCTGGCCAACATGAGTCACGAGTTGCGCACGCCACTGAACAGCATCATCGGGTTCTCCGAGGTCTTGCAGAATATCGACTCGCTCAACGAAAAACAGAAGCGATACGCGCGCAACATTCAAAAATCGGGCCGCCTCCTGTTGGAAATGATCAACGATATTCTGGACCTGGCCAAGTTGGAAGCCGGCAAGATGGAAATCCGGCCAGCCGAATTTCGCGTCGATGTGGTCATTAACGCCCAGTGCGACATGATGCGAAAAATGGCGGAAGACAAGAACATCGACCTGATCGCACACATCGATCACGATCTGCCGCCCGTGTACCAGGACCAAGGGAAAATCCAGCAGATACTGACAAACCTGTTGTCGAACGCCGTGAAATTCACACCCGAGGGGGGCCGGATCGACGTCTACGCGGGGCGCGATGAAGACGGCCATTTGACCATGACCGTGCAAGATACGGGGGTCGGGATCGCCGAGGAAGATCGCGAAATCGTGTTCGAAAAATTCCGTCAGAGCTCGACCATCTTAGGTTCCGACGGTCTGACGCGGGAATACTCGGGTACCGGTTTGGGGTTATCTATTCTGCGTGAATTATGTAGATTGCTGCACGGCGAAATCAGTTTTGAGAGCGAGTTGGGCAAGGGGAGCGTATTTCGCGTGGTGTTGCCATGGATTTGCCCGGAGACGGCCGAGCGGGAGGCCCCGTTTGGCGACGGGGCGGGTGATGATTTGGGAGGGGCGGCCGATCCGATGTCACGGGCAGCGCGGCTCAACGTGGAGGCGCGTACGGCGCCCGCCAGCTACTCGGCATTCGGTACGGAGTCTGATCCGCGGCCCGCGGAATCACGGGATGCGGACGTTTAGGTGTTGTTTTGGCGGTGTGGCGCTCCGCAACGGTGGTAATGGGTTTGCGGGCTCCAACGGTT
>CAZSOG010000533.1:0-4769 GCA_964607555.1 uncultured Pirellulaceae bacterium
CGGCTTTCCAAGTTGAGATGTTCGCATCCGCGCGGCGCCATTTCCATGTGGCACCGCTCCCAGCCGAGAGCGCGATGCCCAGCCGGCCTTTACCGAGCGTGTTGATATTGATATAGCCTTGACTGCCAAAGCTGCACGAAAAAATGGAATGACGTTGCGCGCTGTTCCCGGCCCAGTGCGGCTTGATCCAAAACTCGATGGTCCCGGCCGCGGGCTGAAAGTTGCCGTCGTTGCCGACATAGGTGAGCGTTCGCCCATCACTCAAGTCCACCGCGCTGCCGAACCGGCCGGGCACCAGTGCACCCCGCTCCCGAGCCTCGGGGCTTCCCAAAGCATAGTCCGCTCGGCAGCCACGATCGAATTGGACCAGTAACAGCGTATCTTGGTCCGCCACCGATTGGGCCGCACAATGGGCAGCTGCCGTGGCGATCACACAAAACGAAACAAGCAACCATCCGTGTCGCTGTAATGTGTGTCTTGCCTGGCGTGTGCAGTGCGTATTCATGGTGAAACTCCTGTTTGGAGTGCGATGTGAGTGCAAATTACGGCAGCACGACGCCGATGGTCAACAGCAGATTGGCGTAGATCCGTTGCTCGCCCGTGGCGATCGTCAGCGTCACGTCGGGGGAACCGGCAACATCGTAGAACTTAAATCGTTCGATGGGTTGCAGCGGTGTGTCGTAGCCCGCGTCGCTCAGAATCGCGCGAAAATCGGCCCAGATTTCTGGCTCGGCGTCCAGCGCGTACGGACCAGTTGTCGCAAACTGCATCACTTCCGCCGCCTCGATCGGTACCGCGGTCACCAGCGATTCAAGTACCTGTGTGCAACTGACCAGGCCCGGCGCCAGGTTCAAATGGACGCGTTTCGCGTTCGGACCGAGTTTTGTATGAACCGGGTAGTTCCCGTCAGCGATCAGGATTTTGGAGCTATGTCCAGCGCGTCCGATCGCTTCGAGAATCTCCGGATGAATCAATTGTCCTTTGAGCATGATAACCTGTCTCCTTTCAGCGACGGGCCTTTCGCCCCGTCGCGCGAATTTGTCTTGAAACCTGTCCTAAGGGCACTAACCGCCTTGAGAATCCTTTGCCAACGAAACGCGAACGAGTACCTTGTCATTGCGCGCGAACACCGAACGCTCCGCAAACGCCGGGTGACTCCAGACCACAACTCGGTTATTAATCTGAGTTGTCGGTTCGAGGATTTTGCAGCGACTCAACTCCTGGTACCCCCGCGGGGATAGTTTCGCGATGATCAGCTCGCCTTGATCGTTCGCCAGAAAGAACCGGTTCCCTTGCTTTACTAGGAATGCCGTGCCTTCGCTTGGACGGTCACCTTTGGTTGTCGGCTTGAGCGAGGACCAGACGACGGCACCGGTCGCGAGCTTGACACAACGCAACTCGCCCTTTCGATCGACGCCGTACATATAGCCTTTTTCCAGGAACGGCGTACTGAATATCGGCCCGATCCCGCGTCCCTTCGCCCCACGCCACACGGGCGTGGCCTGGGGGTGTTGGTCGTCCATTTTCAACAACAGCGACTTGTTGATGATCGCGCCGACAAACAGGTAAGGTCCATCCATTCGAGGCGTGGCGATCGCCATCGCATAAGAGGCCCGAATCGGTACGGACCAATAGAGCGCGCCGTTGTCAGGGTCCAGGCTGTTAAGCGATTCCGAATGCCAGATCAGCACTTGCCGCGCGCCACCGGCTTGAATCATGGTCGGCGGACAGTAGCCTGGTTCGGGCGCCGTAAGTGCACGCCACCGTTCTTTGCCCGTCATCTTGTCCAATGCGATCGCGACACTTCCCGCGCCACCCGCAACGCAGATGATCTTGTCGCCTTCAATCAAGGGATGGCCGGCAACGCCCCAGATCGGTGTCTCGAATTCATATTCTTTCGGGAGGTCTTTTGACCAGACGACCGAACCATTGTCGACCTTCAGGCAGACCAGGTTGCCTTCCGCACCAAGTGTGTAGATTCGGTCACCATCCACCGTTGGCGTCACTCGCGGTCCATACGGAAAGGAAATGTGGTACGGACGATCGTATTCATATTTCCAAATCAGCTTGCCATCTCGAGCGGACAAACAGAGCACGCGTTCTTTACCGTGCAACGAATTGCGTATGCTGGCCGACGCGTTGAATGTTTCGCCGGTGACATAATCGGTCACAAAGACACGCCCGTTGGCCACGGCCGGCCCGGCGAAACCGAGTCCGACCGGATGCCGCCAAACGACCGTCGGCCCGTCCGCCGGAAATTGGTCGACGATTCCCGTTTCACGCCACACGCTGTCACGCCGCGGCCCGAGCCACTGCGGCCAATCCTCGGCCGTGCCGGAACTTGCAAACCACGCAAACGCACAAATCATGAGTGGTAGGATCAATGATCGTCGCATCGCAGGGGGTCCTTCAAGAATCAGGGTTTGGTGATCCAGACTTTGCACGTATCCCAAGACTCCGCGTCCAACAGGTACGATGGACGTCCACGTCCGTCGACGAAGTGGCTGAACAGAAGTGCCTGCACCGTTTTGCAGCACCTCCTAGACTGACATCTTACTCGAAACGGCAGGTAAGGTTTATCGTACGGCGGCAAATCCCGGTTCGCAAGCGCGGCCGTCCCATGACAAGAGTGTTTTCCGTGGTCTGGATAAAACCGCATCAGTCACCTTCATGTGGGCGGCACAGGTAGGTCCTTTCGCCGAAAGGACCGCTCCCCGTCCCGTCGCCCAACCACGCGTATTACCAAGTGAGGCCGGTGAGTTGTCCTTCCAGGCCTCCATGCACAACGTGAGCTTCATGTGGGCGGCATAGGAATAGGTCCTTTCTCCGAAAGGACCGCTCCCCGTCCCGTCGCCCAACCACGAGCGTTGCCAAGTGACGGCCGGTGAATTGTGCTAGAATGCGATCACGCGGGCGACGGCAACAGCTCAAGGTAGAATAAGGAGTGTAACAATGCGATGTATCACCTTAGCGTGGTTCCTGTTCGGTGCGTCGATGGCCTGCGCCTCCGACCATGTGGTCTGGCAGATCGGTCGGCCGGACGACAGCTACAAGGAATTCGCCATCGCCGCGGACTACGGCGCGTTTGGCGAGCATTTTTCCGCCAAGCCGCTGGTATTCACGATCGAAACTAGCCGTGCCGCGGCGGACTGGCCGTTCATCCACCCTGGGCCGGTCGATGCTTGGGCCGGTCGTCGGGTCCACCCGTTTACCATTCGCTTCTCGCTGGCGGATCCGCCACGCGGCACCTTCACGCTGCAAGTCGCATTGGCAGACACACAAGGATCGGTACCGCCCGTATACGCGATCACCGTGGGTGGGCGAACCGGACGGTTTCCGCTGCCGCCGGGCGGTGGTGACAATTCGTTGACGAATCCCGCGCGCGGAAAACGGCACAAACTCGTGCTCGACTTACCCGCCGAATTCTTCCACTTGGGCGTCAACGAGATCAAGCTCGCGTGTGTCGAGGGTTCATGGGTCCAGTATGACGCGGTAACTCTGTTGAATGACCCGGACAAGCCGTCACCGAAAGCCGGCATTCAGACGATTCAGATCAAACCCACGCCGTTTTTCATCCGCGATGGCAATACCGTCCGGCGGGCCGTGGATATCGAGCTGAGTCTGACCGCACCGCCGGACAAGCTGACATTGCGTGTGGAGGCGGGTGGCGAAACGATCGAGGTACCGGTAACGCGGTTGCCCGTGATCGGCAGCGTATCGCAGGAGGTGGGCATTCCGGATTCAACGAAACCGCTGTCGGTCAAAGTCACGGCCCTGGCGGGCCGGCAGGCGAAGTCGGCGACGGTAATCGTGCCGCCGCAGCGGAAATGGCGAGTCTACGTAGCGCCGAGCGCGCACACCGACATCGGTTACACGGACATCCAACCGAAGTGCGCCGCGAGGCACAACGAGAACATCGACATGGCCGCGAAGTTGATGGAGGCGTATCCGAAATTCAAATGGAACTGCGAGGTCGCGTGGCAAGCCGAGAACTACCTGGCCATGCGTAAAGGAGAGAAGCGGGAGCGGTTCCTGCAACTCGCGCACGATAATCGCATCTGTATCCAGGCGCTTTACGCCAACATACTGACTGGCCTCTGTTCGCACGAGGAACTCTGCCGGTTGACTTACGCGGCCAATCGGATTAAACGCGAGTACGGCATACCGTACACCAGCGCGATGATCGACGACGTTCCGACCTGGGTCGCCTCGATGCCGATGATCTTGTCGAACTCCGGGATCCGGTACTTCAGCGGTGGCAGCAACAACACACGCGCCGTCACGTTTACGCAAATGTATAACAAGAGCCCGTGTTGGTGGGAGGGCCCCGACGGCAGCCGTGTCTTGATGATGTTTCAACCGGGCTACGCGCAGGCCGCCCGCTTGGGTCTGTGCAGCAGCCTGGCTATTGCCCGGCAGCGACTGATGGCCAAACTGCGCACGTACGAGCGCGCTGATTATCCTTACGACGCGGTTTACGTCAACGGTGCGGTGAGTGATAATCAGCCGCTGAACGTTAAACTGGCGGAGGTTGCCAAACAGTGGAATGCCCGTTATGCATTTCCGCAAATCATCCTCTGCAACAACGCCGAGTTCTTCCAATACATCGAACAGCACTTCGCTGACAAGCTGCCCGTTTATCGCGGCAGTGGCGGGACATACTGGGAAGACGGCGCCGGGTCCTCGGCCCGTGAAACGGCACTCTGCCGCAACGCCCATGAAGCCATTGGTGCCGCCGAGAAACTGCTGGCGCTGAGCAGCCGATTGGG
>CAZSOG010000534.1:0-4753 GCA_964607555.1 uncultured Pirellulaceae bacterium
GGTGGAGCGATGATTTTGCACTACCTCGCGGTCAACACTACCTAATTCCCGTCCGTCACCGCCGGGTTTATCCCGGTGGAACGGTGATTCTGCACTACCTGCGCCGCTCACGCGACATCAACTCCCGTGGCGGCTGAACCTCGACCCAATAACTTGACTCAAGATCATCAAATTTCGGCCCATAAAGTATCTAACAGACACAGGATCGTGGGCCGCCGCGAGGCAAACCGGGCACGTGGGACACGACTTTCATGGACAGGTTACCGACTTGCCGCACGTGCGCAAGTCTACGATCAGTGCCCGATGCGGCGCGTTGGCATTCAGCGGAACAGGGGAAAGACCATGCGAGAACCACGCATATGCATCTGCTCGGTCTGGGTCTTCGTACTGACAAGCCTGCTTGGCGTGGCGAGTCGACCAACGCACGCCGGTTTGAAGGCGCATTACCGATTCGACGGGGACCTGATCGACACGACCGGTCAACACGACGGCAGACCGGTCGATCCGGACGTTGCTCCCACCTTCGTTCTGGGCAGATGTGGCGACGCGTTGTTGATCAAGAGTGCTAACGGAGGGGTCGAGGTAGCTCGTCCAGAAGCAATCGACTTCGGCCGGGACTTCACCATCATCGCCTGGGTCCGTGTTTTTCCAGGCTCCGGGCCTTATGAACGAACTATCCTTTTCAAGGGCCATGCTGATCGGTTCGGCCACCTCGACAGGCACCTCAGTCTGTTTGGCGACAAGGGGATTCTTCTGTACGCGGACGGCCAGGGAAGTTGGGGAACGAGTTTTGCCGCAACGCATCAGATTCAGGTCAATGACGGCACGTGGCACTTCGTCGCGGTAAGCTACCGAGCCGGCAAAGCGCCTCACCTGGCGTTCTATGTGGATGGACATTGCAAGCATCCAGCCGATGGCGGCACCTTCATGGGCGGTGATTTCGTCATGCGCCCGGACGCGGCCAAAAGCGTGGTGCGCATCGGCTGTCGCGCGGACCACGAGGCGCCTCACTTTCATGGCCTTCTGGACGAACTGCAAATCTATGACCACGTATTGACCACGGAGGATCTCCAATTCCTGTTCGCTCATCCCGGCAGTGACTGCGATGCCAAGCAGATTGTGCGCGGGAAGCCGCGCATGTGCGTCGATCCGGGCCACCCATGGCGGCCGCCCTTCGGCGTCGCGCGCATCGGACAGCCGCAGACAGTGGTCGTCCAATTTGCTTGTGACCAACGTCCCACACCGGAACATTGGTTAGCCGGATACCAGGCCGGAACGGATGTCGAGCACGACGTCTTATCCGTAACGGGGGCGTCCCCATTCACCGAGCAAGTCAAACTGCGTTACCCCTGTGATGAAGTGGCCTTGTTTTCCAGGGACCGGCAAGGCAATCCAGTCGAATTGGCACGCTGGCCGTTGGCGCGGCCGGTGTTCGAAGCGGAAGCCGAGGCATGTGCCGAACCGGCGATCAATCCGGTGGACTTGGGCGCCATTTTGCCGCCCGCCGACTGGCTGATCATGGGCCCGATGCAGAAGGCTCGAATCACGGTTGCTGCCTTCAACGCGAAACAGGATATCTCGGGCGCCCAGGTCGTGGCGTCGTTCGAATCCGCGCCGGAGAAAAAGGCGACCACTTCCATCACGTTGCCAAGGAACACCCGGACGGAGATCGACCTGGTACTGCCGAGCGCGTCTTTCGCCAGGGAGCGGGATTTCGTGCGTGTGGCCATTGTCGACGAAGAGGATCGGGAAATCTGGCGGAAGAGGATTCCGGCCATGTTGGTCGCCGCGCCGCCGCAGTGGCCGAGTTTCGGCGCAACCGAAACCAAGCTTCGCTACGACGCCCCGATCTCCGTGCGCGCCCGGGACGGCACGTTGTCATCGATGAACTACGCCGACGGCTGGCAACCCGAATTGAACGACGTGGTCGTCGCGCTGCCCGGCGGCGCGCGATTCGTTTTCTGGCGCGGCTCAAGTTACGTTCCATTCTGGGCGGGCCGTTATAACTCAGGCTTGTGTTATGAATGGGCGGAGACGAGTCCGCCACCGGATGGCGAGGATTGTGTCGAGCCGCTGATGGACAAGCGGCTGCGGTACGGACGGGTTGAGATTATTGAATCCACCGCCGCCCGCGTTCACGTTCGCTGGAGTTACCAGTCCTGCGATTTCAACTATAAGGTCTGGGGAGACTCGGCCGTCGAAGACTACTACTTTTATCCCGATGGTTTCGGCACCAGATCCCTCACCTTGACCAGTGCTCCGGACGGAGACTACGAGTTGAGCGAGTTCATCATCCTGACGCCGCAAGCCACCTACCCGCTCCGGGTACTGCCGGCGAACCTGGTCGACGTGCTGTTCCGCGACGGTCGCAAGCACGCACTACGGTTCCCGTTTCTCGGACGAGAGTACGATTTGGAGAAGCTGTTGTCTGGCGAAAAGCCCGCCGTCTATCGCGTACGCCTGAACCACCGCGAGACATCGACCGCGATCTACTTCAACCCGAACGATGCGCACCTGCCGGCGCACCTCTTTCATCCGTTCTTTGACGGCGAGTACCTGGTCACGCCCGCTTACTGGGGCTGTCACTGGCCGCTGGCGCGAGGCCGGACGACGGGGCGGGCGATCGACGACCGGATTGGTCTTACGCCGGCCCACAACAGCATCATCAGCTGGGCCCGCCGCCGTCCCATGCCGCTGGCGAAAAAGCTGGTGGATACCGTCGACACGCTCGGCCACGCCCGACGGATGCTCGTGCAGCGATGGGCTTGGCTGATCGGCATGACCGACGCATCCGACCAGCGTCTGCTCCAGTGGGCCCGGAGCTACGCTCAACCACCGGCGCTCAAGGTTCACGGCGGCCACCTTAAAGCTTATGTGCCGGAGCGCCGTGTCCTTCGCGTCGTGGTGGCGAGCTCGCCATTGACGATCGAATTCGATCCACGCGTCGCGTGCATCCATCCAGTTTTCGAGCTGGTCGACGCGCCCAAGGAGTTGGTCGAAGTCAAGTCGGACGATCGCCGGCTTGCGGCCAGCCAATACGCCTGGGATGGCCAAACGCTCTGGCTCAACACCGAAATACGCAAGCCCACAAAGCTCTACCTCGATTTCGGTGGGACAGAAGACGGCGGGTAGGTCTGTTGTAAGTCATATCACTTCCCGTCCGTCAAGCGTGGTTTGAGGTACTTGTCAAAAAACCCGATGACCAGCGGCCGAAGATCGCGCTGCTTGGGCTGAAGGTGGAAGCTGTGCGGCGCGCCTTCGATAATAATCAGCTGGCACGGCACACCGATCTTCTTGGCCGCCGCGCAAAAACGCCGGGATTGATCCAGCGGCGTCGTCTTGTCCGCCGTGCCGTGCAGGATCAGCATGGGCGGGTCGTCTTTCGATAGCTGCTTGATGGGCGAGGCGGAGTCCCACAGAGCAGGCGCCTCCGCGTGTCGCTTGGCGAACATTGGCAGATTCGGATAAGGGTGCGGTGGTACTTGACCCTCCCACGAAGATGCGCAGTGTGGGTACATGGGCACGGCCGCCTGGATACGGCAGGAGTACTCCGCGTCCGCCGTGGGATCGATGCCTACCTCGGGCCCGCTCACCGCCAGCAGTGCCGTCAGATGCCCGCCCGCCGATCCGCCAATGGCCCCGATGTGCTCCCGATCGAGCTGGAATCGAGCGGCGTTCTTGCGTAGCCAGCGCACGGCCCGTTTGCACTCCTGGATGTTCCGCGGAAAGGTCGGCGTGCCGGTCTTGGCCAGGGCATAGTTGATCGACATGCAGACGTAGCCGTGCGTCGCAAGCGTGGTGCCGATGTTCACTTCGCGGGCCGCGCCTTTGTCGCCACCCGTCCACCCGCCACCGTGAATGATCACGATGCCTGGGTACTTCTTGCCCGGCTCGAACCTAGGTGGCAGATAGAGATCGGCTTTTTCAGCACGATCCGGCTCAAGGTACACCACGTCCTTCTCGACGCGGACCGCGCGCTGGGCCGGGCCGATATCGCGCACGAAGATATTGCGCCAACGGATTTCGCCGCCATGCGTTTGCAGCATGATCGGACCTTTGGCGGGCAAAGGCCGTGAACGATCCCAGTAGTTCTCCATCACGGCACCGTCGACGACCAGCTTGTCGTTCAACCACACCCACGTGCGGTCGCCAATCTGGCGAATGCGGAACCGGTTCCACTCGCCAAACGGCCGGTCCGCACGCACCAACGGGTCCCGCCCGGGCGCGCCGGGCGTGTTGTTGAACAGGCCGCCGGAGCCGAGGTGCGGCTTGCGGGTCGGGTTCTTCGGATTGAACGTCTGATGCCAATCCCATATCTGTACTTGTGGGGTGCCGCGCAGATAGATGCCGCTGTCGGCCTTCGGCACGGTTTTGTATTCGATCAGGAGCTCGATGTCGCCAAACGCTTCGTCGCTCGTGGCATACGGACCGTGCCCGTCATTGACCAACGCGCCGTTCTCGACACGCCAATGCTTCGGAAAATCAGCCCGCTGCTGTGCGAGACTCGCCGTCTTCTTCTCTCCGGTCAGCTTCGCGGAAAGGTGTGGATTGAGTCCATGCCAACCGGAAAGGTCGCGGCCGTTGAAGATTGCGCGAAACCCCTTCGGGGGATCGGCAGCGGCAGCCTGAAACGCCGTGAACCGCGCCAACAGGATCAAACCCAGAACAAAGCTGGAAATGTATCTCATGGGACAAGACCTTTCTCATACAGGTATTGGAACGGAACTGGGTCGCTGTTGAGCGAAGTGCCGTG
>CAZSOG010000535.1:0-4751 GCA_964607555.1 uncultured Pirellulaceae bacterium
GCAAGTCCGTGACCGTTTCAACAAACACATCAACGTCTCCATCGACGCCGTACATGTCCGCGATCTCGCGCCGCCTGTAGTTCAATTTGTTGGCGACCGCGTATTCGTTGCCCAGGTTGGTGAGCACCCGTGTCCAAGTCGGACACACGACGTGCGATTTGAAATCGTACGCGCGGTTCAGCACGCTACGCAACCGCCACCAAGACGGTTTGAGCCACGCGAATCGACTTGCTTCAAACGACTCGGCCTCCGCCGCCACCGCCGGCAGCTCGTCGGGCGGAATTTTCTGTCGCCACGCCTTATTTTCAGCGCGCGCTTGTTCGACGAGCCCTCGTTGTTGGCGGTACTTCTTGATTCGCTTGGCGAATTGCGCAGCCAGTTTGTTCTTTGGATCAAGCAATACCTCTTGACCGAGTTCCGTCACCGGTCTTACCCGTTTGGCATACTCGATCAGCTGTCGGGCCCGAGCCATGTGTTCCCATTGGTCACGCGGAACCGAGGATTGGCTCAGGGTATGCTCAACCTGGTCGCGGCAATCCGCGGCACGCGCAACGCACCGCGTAATCAATTCGAACGGTCGCTCGACTGAGACGAGTCGTGGCGACAGGACATGCAGGGGATGATGTGCCAGGATCCCATCCGGCTGGAACTCCTTCACCGCATCCGTATACTGGGCGATTGCGTCACGATGACGACACCAGACGGCATAATCGGGAAGACGCTCTTGCTGGACGGGTGAGAGCCGTGGCCGAGCGTCAAGCAACTCGACACAACGGTCGAGCAACTTGCGAACGGGCACGGCGGTATGATCATATATCTGCTGCATGGCCGCATCGAAATGTGCGAGCGGCTTCAGGTTGGCGTCAAGTTGGCGCAGCAACTTCGTGCGCCCCGTGTTTTCGGCACCGGCAGTGCCGGACTCGCTCAAGAACGTCTCGTATGTCTGTTTCAGATCCATGACGAACTGTTTCTTATCCGTCTGGGAGTCGTGAATCAGGCAGCCCAGGTCGGCCAGTCCGCACTGGCGCAGGCGTGCGTAGACAACGTCGATCGCGGCCCGCTTCTCGCAAACGAACAGCACGCGCGCACCGCGCGCCACATAGTCGGCGATCAGGTTCGTGATCGTTTGCGACTTCCCGGTCCCCGGCGGTCCCTGAATGATATAGCTCTTGCCGGCGCGCGCTTCGGCGATGGCGGTCGCCTGGGTTGGATCACACGGCACAACATCGAAGCGATCATCGAGGGGTGGTGGCTCGCCGACGACGCGACTGACCGGCCGCGGCCCGATCGAGAACGTGGCGTCAAAGGCATCGTTTGGAACCGGTTCTTCAAGCAACGTATCGTAGTCGCGCACCAGCGACATACGCCGATACTTGAAGTTCGCCAGCGTCATGCTACAGAGATCAAAACTCCAATTGTATGGGTTGTCATCACCACCGCCCTGCAAGCTGTAGAAGGTTCGTTTCTTCTCGACAACTGGCGGGCTTGTTTCGGGAGAGGCAAACTGGCGTGGTCGTGGTCTGTCTTCGATAATATCGCGCAGATGCGTGCCCGGTGGACGAATCTTCGTCAAGAACAGCTTGATTCCCAGCGGGTGATAATTCGCCGGATCATAGCTGTAATCAAGCTCCATGAAACTACGAACGCCGCGACCGGCAAGCCGCGCGCGGCGCCGATACTGATCCAACTTGCGGCGCGCTTTATCGTGCAACAGCGCGATTCGCGGACGGTCGATTTTTTGCAGCGTGATGGCCGGGTCCCCCGCCTGGATCTTGCCCAACAAGTACGCATGGAACTCGTCGAGACTTGTTTTCGACAGATCGATCAGTTCCGGCAGATCAATGTCATACAACTGCTTGAACTGGTGCCGAATGACCGGGTTGACCTCCGCCTCGTCGGCAAGTGGCTGCAAGGAGTAGGTATCGCGAATCCCTTTTTTCTTCTTGAGACGGACCGGAACCAGCACCAGCGGCGATTCGTATTGCTCGATCGGATGTTCTTTGGTATTCGCCCAATGCAGGAAGCAGCCGACCAGACGAAGCTGCGAAAAGCCGAATTCGGCATGGTCCCTGCGCGTGTCGGCGATGATGCGGTCCAGCACACTCGGCAAATACAGGGCTTCGGCAAAATTCAGGTATTTGTTCAGCGCGATGACCGCGCCGCGAGCGAGCGATTTTCGCAGATTGTCATTCCAGACAAGGATCTGGTCCGGTCGAATATTCTCGATATCGAAGGAAAGCGGCACGGAAGCATGCGTCAAGTTGACCGTCTGCATCGTCGGGCGAAAGTGCAGCAAGCGGTTACGACGCGAGATCTCGAATAGCCGCTCCTTCAGTTTCGTGAGAACAACATGCTGTTTCGCATGGGAGTCTTTTTCGTGAAATCCCTGAATGCGCGCCAGGTCCAACTCAAAATCAACTTCCTGGTCGCGGTAGTTATCCAGGTTCTTCAGCAACGCGGCCAGGTCCTGTGCGCGCCGGTGCCGATCCAGTTCGGTCATCCGCACGATCGCGCGGGCCAATACCGGGTGCAGGTCCGGTGCAAGACTAAACAGGTTATGTCGAGCCGCGACGAATTTCTCGAGATCCGCGGGGTCGGTGAAATCGAGTCCGCAGGCCAGACTTGCCAGGATCATTCCCAGGCTGAAGATGTCGGTCAGTGGATCGTGATGTCCCAGCGCGTGCTCCCAGGTCACGTAGCCCGGGAGGTAGACGGGCCGCGTGATCGTGCCGTCGCGGGCCCCGATGGCGAGATTGACGACACGATCGTGGCCCTCATCGACGTCGGTCGTCCGTCGTGCTTCCGCGACCACTTCGAGGCCCGCCCGATTCGTGGTTTCAATGCGACGCAGCGCGCCGGCATTCTGCCGTGGCGCGCGTCGTTTGGCATCTTCGAACCAAATGCGATTCTCTTCGACGTTCAGGGCGTCGGTACCTTCCAACGGCGCGACCTGCCCCATGGCGTGCGCTTCCATCACGGCCCGCACCAATGGCAAGAAACTAGCCAACGCGTCCTCGGTCGAGAACCCGCCCAACGCAATACGATCCGTAAGAAACTCGTGAAAGGCAGTCATGCTCTTGTTACTCGCTCCGTGGCCTTCGTCAATAGCGTCTTCTTCTCCCGATCAAGCTTCTCCAATTGTCTCTTCCGGAGACGCAGTTCCTTGCGCGCGATCTCGGCGAACGGTTTCTTAAGCCCCAACGACTCACACAACGCCAGGGCCGCGGCCAGCGGCAGCTCTTCCAGATCACGATCCGCCGTGACGAAGTCGAGCAATACATAGCAGAAGTAGTTTTGCATCGACACGTCCCCCGACTTGATATCGGCAGCGAGCGTCTGGTCATCAGTATCGCCTGTCGGCGGCGTGTAAGTATCAAAGAACATCCGGGCATGCGCCAACGTCAAGTCGGTCCGCATCCATGGCGGAGCCAGCAATCGATCCATCAAACGACGCGTCACCGCGGCAATCCGCTGCTGGGCAAGTAGATCCAACTCGTCAAGCGTCGGAGGACCTTCAATCATCGCGGCGATTTTTTTGTTGGCATCCTGGTCACGTTCCGCCCAGAACCTGATCGCCCGCGCGCGGATAAAGGCCTCTGGATGCGTAAGCTGGTCGGCTTTCGGCTTGCCTTTGCTGAAGATTTCGTCCGCCTGGCGAAGATAACTCTCCGCGCTCACATCTTCCAACTCGGTCTGGATCTTCACCAACATCGAGACAACGACAAGTGGGTCCTCGACGACGTAGAGCGCGCCGCGGTCGCAGTAGATTTCGGTGTACAGACTGAAGAGGCGGGCGCTCGCAAAGTACGGTGGCTCGGCACGCATATCGTTCGTCATTGCAGCGAGTACCTGATCGGTGATGATATAATCACCACCCGCATGCCGCCACAGAAGCAAATGGCTCAGCTCGTGACCCAGCAACGCGCGAAGCTCCGGGCCGGTCAGCTTGGATTCGATCGGGCCCTGAAAAACCAGATGAGCTTCCGTCGGCATGTATGCCAATGACGCATTCAGTCCCGACGGATTCTGCGCCTGATAGATCGTGATTGGCACGTCAAGCGCCAGTCTCTTCGCCACTGTTTCGGCCGCTTCATAAAGCCCGGGCCGCGCCTCCCGCTCGATTCGGTACGTCGACTTGAGTAGCTCAAAACGCACCGACTCCGCCTGGTCATCGCGAACCCGATTCATCGCGTACCAGTTCCAGACCGCGGGTTCCTCCGCCTTGAGGTAGTCGCGGATTCCCTCGTGGTAGGGCAATGGCTTCAGTTCCAGCTGGTTGTCCTGTGATTCCGTCACGATACATCCTCGCGCATTGATACCGTGAGACCCCTTATGGGCCGAGATTCGTTGTGCTTGAGTCGAGTTTTTGGGTCGAGTCGGCTCGGTTGCATTGTATGGTGAGAGGCAAAAAGTCAGGGAATACGCATTTAATTGGCCACGCGTAGCCGTTCACGACACCTGTTATCAAGGAACACTAATCTTCACTGATCAACACTGATGATACCGCCCTAGAAAGTTTGCAACACTCAACATAAATTCGGCAGGTCGTAGCAAAGTCGAAGGCCCTTCAAAGTGAGGTTTTCCTATGATTAGCGAGAATTAGCGTCAATTACTGTTCCTTTTCTTCTGGTCCATGAGCGGCTACGGCCAGGCAATAGTCGGTCGGACGTGAAACCTCGTTGGGATCCGGCCCGCACCCAGCTGGTCTGGGTGGAGCCCGTGATTCTGCACTAACCGGCGGCGCACGCACC
>CAZSOG010000536.1:0-4744 GCA_964607555.1 uncultured Pirellulaceae bacterium
CGCCACCGAGCTTGCCTCGGTGGAAAACCGTTTAGACGCAGCAGGAATCCCTCACACGTCCCACTCACACGCCCCCTCCCTCGCCACCGAGCTTGCCTCGGTGGAAAACCGTTTAGACGCAGCAGGAATCCCTCACACGTCCCACTCACACGCCCCCTCCCTCGCCACCGAGCTTGCCTCGGTGGAAAACTGTTTAGACGCAGCAGGAATCCCCCACGCGTTCCTCTCACACGCCCCCCCTCGCCACCGAGCTTGCCTCGGTGGGGGCGGGAGGAAAGCCGAGTTGCGGGCAGCGGGTCGTGCAGAATCATACGTTCCAGCGTGCCGGGATCCGCTCGTTGGTTGGAGGCAGAGCCTCGTTGGGCGTTATCTCATCGAAACGGACAACTTATTTTTTAACACCGACTAAGGTCTCCAACGGGACGGACGTTCGGCACATAATCAAAGTTATTCTCACGGCCGCAGCTTGAAACCTGCCCGAATGTACGCGTTGACCGTGCGCGCGGTGTATTCGCCGCGCCAATTGAACTTGCTTTGCTTGGCGGCCTCGATAAGGAATGCCGTGCGGGTGGCGGCGCGCCCGAGAGCGCGGTGGTAGGTGGCTAGGTTGCGCGTACGATCCACAAAGTCGGGAGGCTGGTCGTTGTTGGTGAGTCCCATCCCAACCGTGCCGGACGGTGCGTAGCAGGTGTTTCCGTGACATACCATGCCTGTCGGTCCGCGCATCTCTTCGATCAGAGCCCCCTGGTAGCCTTCTGGCGCCACGAACTGGTTGTCTTGGATTTCCAGGCCCGAGATCATGCCCTTGAGAAGTTGCTTGCCGGCTGTGCCAAAGCAACGAAATGCAGGTGCCCAGTTGCAGACGGTATTGCCGCGGACAATGACATTGTGGGCCCCTACACCGACGCCCCCTACTTGGATCGCCGCCGCGCCCAAGGTGGGTTCGCCGATGAGGATATTGTCTTCGACGATCGCGCCGCCCCGGTTGATGTTGGCCAACTCGATGCCAGGGCCGGTGAGCCCTTTCTTTTGGGGAGTGTCGCGCACCGCCGTCCCGATGATGACGTTTCGGGCAATGCGCCCCGTCACGCCGCCGGGTCGGGCTGGCGTGATGCGTCCGAGGTTGAGCGAAGGACAGTTATCCAGGCACAAGTTGTCTTCAAGGATTCCGTTCGTCCGGCAATAGAATCCGGTGGTCGACCCGCGCGCAATGATGTTGCCGCGTGCTATGACGTGGTCGCAGCGGATCGTGATGTAGACGTTGTGGTTGAACCACGTCGGCACATCGCCGGTCCGGTAGCAATAGCCATTGTGGTCGAGCACATTTTCTTCAAACAGGATGCCGTCAACCGCGTTCACAAAGAACCCCTGGCAGTGGCCGCTGGTGCTCCAGGCATGGGTCGCCACGCAGCGGCGGATACGCACGTCGCGGAGCACGTCCGCCGGTGTGCCCTTCCAGGGAGATTTGCCGACGATTACGCCGGCGGTCAGATACTCGAAGCGGCAGTCCTCGATGAGCAGGCCTTCCCCGGGCGCTTTCCAATCGATCCCGGCCGCACGCTTGGCCCGGTCCTTGACGAAGTCCTTCGAGTCGGGGTCCCCTTTTTCGTCATAGAAATGAACGCCGACGACGGCCATGTTGCGGGCCCTGTACGGCCGATTCAGAGCAACGCTCAGACCAGCGCGGTGGTCCCCCAGTTTCAATAGCGGCCGCGGCCCCGTATCGCCGTACGAAGCGATGACCGTTGGTTGTGCTCGGCTGCGGCCGTTTTTCAGGTGCACGGCGGTTACCGAACCGAGCGGTTCATGCCACGTGTCGCCGCGCCGAAGCAGCAGCCAGTCGGAATGGTCGTTGCGCAACAGGTCGAACCCACGAGCGATGCTCTTGAGCGGTGCATCCGGCGACAAGCCCTCGTTCGCGTCATTGCCGCTGGAACTGGAAACATAAATGATTCGCGTATCGGCTGCGGGTTTCAGAGCGGTCCAACCCGGTCCGGGGCTGGTTAAGTGTGCCAGCAGAGCAGCAGCAGTTTGCCCGGCGGACGCTGGCCGGGCTGCATTGTTCGGCGGTCCGCCAGCCGGCATCGCCTGGGCCCAAGCAGGCGTAGCCGACCATAAGAACAAGCCATAGAGCACGACGCAAGTTCGAGAAACAGATCGAGTCATGAGGATCCTCCTTCGGCGCAACGGGCATCGGAACCCGCGCTATTATCGCGGCGCCACGGGGCCGTTGGCAAGCTGTCTTCGGGCATGAAAGGCCAGCCTCCGAGTTGACTTGGCGCCCATTGCCTATTCACTTGGACGGGAAAGAACCGTGTCGTTTGCCCGTTTTCAACCAATCGGCTATAATCCGCTCGGTGTCTGGGCAAGGCGTCGTGCCGGGGATCTAAGCAGGATCGGAGGAGTCACTATGTCGTTTGATTGGCGGAGAATAGTCGTATCTCGTGCGATTCATGTCGTTGTCGGCGCACTGTGCCTGTTCGGAATAACGTGTCTGTCATCACGTGGTGAGGAGTCGTCGTCCGATGCACGCGTTCGCTCTCACGCTGCGAGTCATGCTTCGGCATCGGTCGACGGCGATCGTGCCGGGAAGGCGTTGGCGATCACGCGGCGCGAACTTGGCGACGGCACGCGCACGATTCAAGTTATCGAAGACGACAAGATGGTCCGCATCGCCGAGCGCCCAGGTCGCGACATTTCGGTGGTGGTTGTCGAGTCGGTTAGAGGCGAACAGAAAGTCGGTCGTTACGTGGCACGCAACGTCGCGTTGCTCAAGTCACGGCACCCGCGCGGTTACGCGCTGTACGAACGCTATGTCAACCGGCCCGCGACGGTGGCCGAAGGCGCGGACGAGGCAACGGATGGCGTGGCAAAGCCGGAATCCGACCGCACGACCGAAGCACGTCTGCGTGCGGAGATCGCACAGCTGCGCCGGCAAATGCAGCAACAGATGCTGCGGCAACGGCAAGCGACGCTGCAGCGGCCCGGTGCGGGACAACAGCAACAACAGGGCACGGCGACTTTCCGTGGAACGTGGGCTTCTGGTTCGGCCCGCGCCAGTGCTTCGGCACGGGCAAGCGCGTCGGCGCGTTCAAGCAGTTCGTCTTCAAGTACCAAACGTCAAGCGAACGGCGGGCGGTGAGCATCAACCATCCAGAACCCAGCCTTTGCGGTACTTGGTGCGCAACAGCGCATTGGCTTCGTCACTGTTAAGGACGCGCCCCGCCGCGCCGTCGTACTCCAGCTTCTTGCCAACCCGATAGGCGACCAAACCCAACAGCATCTGTTCAATGGCGTCGCCACTGTATTTGAAATCGCACGCGCACTTCAGATCGCCTTTACATGCGTTGACCCATTGCTCCTGGAATCCCCCCATGTCCGGAATCTGCTCGGCTTCGGGTCGTGGCTTGTAATGGTCCAGACTGCCACCTTTTTCGAGTGGGATAAGCTTGCGATTCCTGAAGCCGGCCGCCAACTTGGCCTTATCGCCCACGAACAGCGCGCCATGGCTGTTCCGATTGGGATCCGCCGCTTGCTTCTTGACGCCATGCGCGCCTTGATGCCAGCTGACCTTGATCGGTGGGCGCCAGGCGTTGGCCGGATGCTCGAACGTCGAGGTCATGTCGACCGGCGTGACATCGGGATTGAACTTCTCCCCGAATGCGACGGCGGTCGTGGGTAACGTTGCGTCGATGCCGTACCAGGCCAGGTCCATCGTATGGCTGCCCATGTCGCCGATCTGGCCGCTACCAAAGTCCCAATACATATTCCATGCCAAACAACCACCAAAGTAGCCCGGATTATACGGGTGCATCGGCGCCGGGCCGATCCAGAGGTCGTAGTGCAAATAGGACGGCGGATCGCCGGCGGGCGGCAGATAACCGGGCCGGTGCAATTCGCGATTGCCCCAGACATCAACATACTGCAACGTGCCCACCGCACCATCCAGGATCATCTCGCGTACGCGGTTGAAGTTGGGGTGTGCATGTCGCTGCGTGCCAACCTGCGTGGCAAGTTTGTCCTTTTTGGACAGCCATTTCGCGCGCACCACGCGCGCCTCTTCCACGGTATTGGCCAGCGGCTTCTCGCAATAGACATGCATGTCGCGGTTCAAGGCCCAGTTGGCGACGAATGGATGCACGTGATCGGTCGTGCAGCAGACGATCGCGTCGATGTCTTTTTGTTCGAGGCACTTGCGCCAGTCGAAGTAGTGTTTCGCGTCGGGGAATATGGCGGCCGCCTTGGCGAGATTGCGCTCGTCCACATCACACAATGCAACGACGTTTTCGCTCTTGACCGCGTTGAAATGTGCCCGCGCTCTGCCCCAAGTGCCAATCAGGGCAATGTTCAACTTGTTGCTCGGGGCATTCGCACCGGCAAATACGCCGCTGGGCAAGATCGTTAATCCGGCTCCGGCTGCCAACGTCGATTGAAGTAGTTGACGGCGAGTGATCGTGGGGCGACCGCTGGTTGATTTGCGCGCGGCGTGCATCAGCTGGACTCCTTAAAAAGGGGTGAGGAAGATACGGAGGTCGGGCGCCATTATACCGCAAACCAGACTCGGAAGGAGTCGCACACTCCCAAAATCCGATGCCGCGCCGAACCCACGCGCGCTGCGTCACCAGCCGGATACTGCGACACGGCGCGCGAAGCGGGGGCAAGAAGAATATGAGTAGCCGTTCACGACACCTGCTATCAAGGAACACTAATCTTCACTGATCAACACTAATAATACCGCCCTGGA
>CAZSOG010000537.1:0-4739 GCA_964607555.1 uncultured Pirellulaceae bacterium
CACGAGTTGCAACCGATCCTGAACGATCGCAAAACGCGCCGACGCCCGAACTGACGCGCAAGCCCGCCGAGCGTCACCCTGGGTTACGGTCATCATAACATCCATCTACGCCGAAGGCGTTACACAAGAAACCACCACTAGACACCAACGCTCACTCTTCCAGTTCCCAGGCAACGGCGGTGCGCCCGGCAATGTGCAGCGCGCGTTGCACCACGGCACCTGCCTCGAGCGACGCCGATCCTTCGCGGCCCCTGACCGTCAAATGAACATGTTGCGCGTCGGGGACATAATCACTCGGATTCACTCGAACGGATGTTGCCACCGCCTGGTCACTCACGTTCACGAACAACAACACGGCCCGATTCTCGCGCGGGATTCGCCACGCGCCGGTCATGACCGCGGGGGTCGTCACGGGCCATGTGCCGTGCCACTGCCAATCCGCCGTCACGGTTGGAACCGGGCCGTTCAGCTTCGGTGGGCGGGCCATTTCGCCGGCATGGAAGAACCGGCGGTAATGGTAACGCAGCAAGACGATCTGTTTGAGAAACGCGGCATTCTCCGGTTCGTCGACAACCGACGGGTTCATCCACCCTATCTGTTCACCAAACACCAGTTGCTGACCGGCCTTCATGCGAAATGCCAGATCCTTGGTCGGCCCGCCACGATACGCGCGCCCGAACATCTGAATCGCGCCTCCGTACACGGCCGGGAACGCCGGCACTTGTCCGTCGTACTGCCAGTGCCACGTCAGGTAACCGTCGAAACAATGAACGTAGGGCTCCGCGTTGCATTCGGTCGTCAGGATCCGATCGGGTGGCATCTGGTGCCGGATCGCTTGCAGGAGTTTCCAGTACGATTCGGTCCACCAATGGCCGCCGCCCAGTGGATGATCGTGCGTCGCGTCGAAGCAGAGTCGCGGCTGGGCGGCCGCAACCTGGTCGATGTAAACGCCGCGCACGCCACATTGGTTCATCAGGCGCAAGACGATGTCACGCACGCGTGTCTGCCACAATTCGGTCGACGGACACATCGTGGCCAGCCGGACACGCTCGCCATCACGTTCCTTGCTGCCATACATTTCGATATAGGGCTTGCCAGCTTCGTCCTTGGTCGTCGCCGGCAACGCGACCTTGGAGAACTCGAAGTCTTCCGTGCCGCGGTCGCGCGTGTCCCAGAGCCGGCCGTTGATATAGGGCATGACGAACACGTGGTTCCGCTGCAGGTCGGCCACCGCTTCCGTGAACCCGGGCACGGTCGGGAAGTAATGGGGATAGTCGTTGTCAAACGGTATTTGGTGCCAGCGGTACCAATGCACTCCAATCGGCACGCCCAAGAACTTCTGCAACCGTTTGTTCACGTCGGCGAACTTGCGCGGGTCATCTCCGCCCATGGCCCAGCAGCACAGTTCGCGCATCCAACGGGGCGTGTCGGCGCGCCCGTCGGCGGTCAGTTTTGGAAACCAATGAGCATGCTGTCGCACCCACGTTCGATAGACGACGGCCGCGTCAAACCAATTGCCGCGCAGGAGTCGCCAAACGCCCACGCCGCACAGCGAAAAACGATTTCCACCACGCCCCATATTGGGAACCGGATGAGCAAAGCCGAGCGTCACTCCTTGCACGGGACTCCCGATTTCTCCGATCACGGTCTTCGTGCTTCCCCACGGATCGTGCATGGCAACATAGAGACCGGTCTTCTCGGTCACCTCATTTATCGCCATGAACTGCATGCTCGTCCAGCCACTCGGATAGCGTGTCCGGCTTTGCAGACCCCGGTTCCTGGACACACGTTTCAGAGCTCCCGATCCGATGGGCAGCAACAGATCCGCAGCGCCGTCGAAATCGGTCGCGGCAACCTGTGGAAACGTGACCTCCCAAAGCGCCCACGGTTGCGGCTGCCCTTCGATCTCAAGTGACCATGCAATCGAATCGGTGTGCGCGTGCGCCGCGGCACGCGCCACGACATGGAGGCCCGTCAGTCGAGTGTCCGTCGGATTGGTCCAACGAATGGTCAGCGTCTCCTTCGATTGCTCGAGTGAGACGTCGCGCCACTCGGAATCCGCGCACAACTTGACTTCGTTCTTGGTCGCGGTGTCACGCAAAGCAACTTCAAACAGGGGCACCGATGTCGCCGCGGTCAATTGGCGGTGCGTTTGAATGTCGAACAGGCTCAGCAACCGAAGACCCGCATCGAATTTCTCAACTAGCATGCCAAGCTGCCCGGCATTCATTACGGTCAGCGTATCGGGAAGCTGGCCGTTCGCCGCCATGATCGCCTGTCGATAGAGCCCCTCCGTCCGCAGCTGCTCAGCCGCCGCGATGCGCCACCACGCGGTATCGCTCGCCAGTTCACCTCGAGCCAGTTCATTGCGAGCGGACTCGATGGCATGCTCAACGCGTTCCACGGAGACGGACACATGGATGCCGTTCGGCAATCTCGCCGCCGCTTCTTGTACGGCCGCGGCCGGCTCCGTCGTCGCATCGATCCAGAGCCACGCCGAGATCGTCTGCTTCTGCCCGGCCCATGGCTGCCAGGCACGCGTGCCACGGGCGTGCAGGTACTTGCCATACCCGTCCTTGCCGTCATAGACGAGCACCTGGCCGGCTTGCAGCATGCCGATGGCGTTTGCCCGGTCGTGGATGAGGCCCCATTTCGACAGCCGATGACTGGCCCCCGAATCAGCGAGCTCGCCGCTTTCCAGCGGGTCGCCACCAGCCCAGCAATCGAACGGCTTGCCGGGGAAATTGAGTTCCAGAAAATGTACTTCCTTCCACTCTTTGGTCTCGGTCTGCTCGATATCAGCCGTGACGTAGACCAGCGGCAGGTCACGGAAGTAGAGCCACGTGTACGTCGCGACCGCGCGCGACGCGGGCGGTTTGTGCGCCGAATTCAAATAGCGTCCGGCCACTCGCACCGCCGTGCAGAGCGGCCCGTCACTCACCAATTCAAGCCGCGGCTGGCGGTCATTGCGCACGGAGTATCCACCCAGCGTCGGATCGTAACAGCGGTCGTTCCAGCGCAGCGAGTCAAACACCTTGCCGGTCTCGACAAACTCGATTCGACATGGCAGACCGCCCATTTTCGCGGCATCGTGCCGGATCCGGTAAAACGGCGTGGACACCGTGCCAGCCCAGGGCCTCCGCTTGGGCGAAGCCCCCGAGGCGCTCGTCAGTCGCAGGCGCCAATCCCCACCGCCCGGTAAGCGCATGACAAGCAGGCCGACGATTCGTTCGCGCGGATCGAAATCTCGGCCGGTCACGAACTGTGTCGGAACCGATTCGCCGGTCGCGCGGATCTCGGCCTTGAGCTGGTGCGGATCAACGACCTTGAAACCACACCACCGGGCAGCCGCGGTCAAATCGACCGTTACCATGGCAATGCCGTGGTCCGGAACGCCGCGGACATCCAGCCAGATGGCCTCGGAACGTGCCGAGCTTGTCACCAGACCAACCGCGATCGACAGACAGAAATAGGTAACTCGATTGAATAAAACACGCACATCCTTGCCACAAGATGTTCTTGCCCCTGCTTCGCGCGCCGCCGCACGACCACGGATTCGCAGCGAAGATGAGGCAAGAATATTACATGGCAAGAACATAAGAACTTCTCTTCCATCAAGCGATTACGTGCGAACGGTTTGGTGTTTTGCAGTGTCAATCGGCCACGAAGCCGCGCAGGTATGCGTGGCTCTGACGCAGCGACGCCTTGCGCAACTCGAGCGTGCCTTCGTACGAACGATCTTCCACCTCGACACAGATCGGGCCCAAGTACCCGGTATCGGTCAACACCGAGCAAAACTGGCCCCAGTCCACATCGCCGAGTCCCGGCAACTTGGGCGTGTGAAACTCGGGCGGCAAGGCCATGATACCGACCTGGTCCAGGTTGTGGCGGTCGACGCGCACGTCCTTGGCGTGGACGTGAAAAATCCGGTCGGCGAATTCGCGAATCGGCGTCAGGTAGTCCATGAACTGCCAGACCATGTGCGATGGATCGTAGTTCAACCCGAAGTGGTCGCTCGGAATATCATTGAACATGCGCCGCCAGATCGCGGGCGAATGGGCCAGGTTCCTGCCGCACGGCCATTCATCGGCACTAAAGAGCATCGGACAGTTCTCGATGCCGACACGGACGCCATGATCTTCCGCGAATTGGATCAACGGCTTCCAGGTATCAAGGAAACGCGGCCAGTTATCATCGACCGTCTTCGTCCAGTCTCGGCCGATAAACGTGTTGACGCGGCCGATACCAAGCAACTCGGAGGCAGCGATCACTTTCTTGATATGGTCCGTGTAGACCTGGACTTCGTTCGGATCGGGGGTCAGCGGGTTCGGGTAGTAGCCCAGACCGCTGATCTCGACGCCAGTCTTTGCGACCAGTGCATTGACGCGTGCGGCATCTTCCGAAGTGAAATGAGTGACGTCGATGTGCGTGATCCCGGCGTACCGACGTTCCGCCTTACTCGGCGGCCAACACATAATCTCAACACACGTGTAGCCAACCGACGCGGCGAATTCCAGGACTTCCTCGAGCGACAGATCAGGCAGAATCGCGCTGACAAATCCAAGTTTCATGACAGATTCCTTCTCGTTACAGTGATTGTAAATGTGATAAGAACGTTATTTGCCGTATGCGTGATCTTACACGGGCCTGGACGCTACAACGCAAGAGTCCAGCCACCAGCTAAGACGGAAAGTACTGCCGGATCACGGCATGGAATTCCGCGGCGTCACGGACCTGTG
>CAZSOG010000538.1:0-4738 GCA_964607555.1 uncultured Pirellulaceae bacterium
TGCGCGCACCGTGCGCGCATCCTACAGCCTAAGAATCTAACGCGGGAGGCCCGCAACCCAAGAGGGGTGGCTCTGCCAGTGTTTGGGCGCGAGACACTGGGTATTTGTTGGACGAGTGCGTCTCCGCTTCACATCCGCCAAAGGCGGATGCCACCCGGCCACAAAACATGCGCGCACAGTGCGCGCATCCTGCAGCCTAAGAATCTAACGAGGTTCCACCTCCAACCAACTGACGCATGCCGGCGTAGTGGAGACCTTCGGTCGCTCCCGCGCGGGGTCAGGAGCCCCGCACAGCGCTAGCTGTCACAAAACTACTTCGGCAGAGCGTTCATCCGTTTCATCGACGGACGTGGACGTCCATCGTACATGTTTGAACCCGTTTTTTGGGCCGGGTTCCAAGAACTTGGTGTTGTGCAAATCGCCAACTTTGAGGTTGGGTGGCGCTCGCCTTGGGCCTGCCACCCGGGTCCCCCAAAAAGCCCTTCGGCCATTTGTCGCCGCTCCACGCCAAAGTCCTCTTATTTCTTATTTTTAATTTTTAATTTTTAATTTCTTATTTCAAAACCGTGTTTTGCACAAAAACCTGAACAGCACACACACTTCACTACAAGCAACGATCTAGTGTGAATCAGCTTTTTGAGGTTGAACAATCAGCCGTAATGGTCTATTGGGCTGGACGTTTACGGACAGGCCCTGGTGGAGCGACCTACCGGTCAGGACTCGTGCCTGGCCCGTGTCCGCGTCGATCACCTGGTACGTGTGTGCATCATCCGGCTCGACCGTGAACCATTCGGGAACCGCGTTCATTCGCGGCCAGTCTTGTTTGAAGCCCATGAACAGGCGGTGACGCGGGATATCGAATTGCACGCGGCCCGCATATGCCGTGGCCGACTTCATGAAAACGCAGATGCCATCGCCGCACGGCGCGGCGCCCAGTTCGAGTCCCTGCTGCCATGGCCGCGCGATCGTGTTGCGCGTGTGCAGCATGGTATGGATCAGGACGGTGCGGACCGTGTTGGCCTCCAGCTTGTGCGTGTCCCACAGCCGATCGGGCTTCGTATGATCGACCAGAATCGTCGCGATCTCGCGATCGGCCCAGATGAACGTTGCGGGAGTCGGGAACCGATAGGCCAGATAGAGTCCGCCCTCGACCGAGTCGGCCAGGTTGTCCCGCGAGCCATCGTTCCAGGAATATTTTTTATAGCGTGGCTTAAGCAGGTTGGCCATGGGCCGCCGAATTGCCGCCGTGTACCGACTTGTACCGAGTGCCAGATCGTAATCCAGAAATCCGACCAGGTCGTAGCCCCAGCCGTCACGTGTGATCACGTCGTCGTGCGGACCGGCGGTTGGCTGCAGCGTGCCAACGATGATCCCGTCTGAATTGGTCCCGCGCCGGAGGATTTCGTCGAACATGTATTCCAGGTGCGGTTTGTACTGTTTACATTTTTCAGGGCAGGCATCCGTGTCGACAGCGAACAGCAGTCCAAGCCCGCCAATGATCTCGCAGCCATGGTCCGACAATCGAGACGGCACGAACTTGCCGGGCAGCAGGTAGTAGTCGGCCAACCGATGAGCCCAGTCCAGGTACTTCTGCGCGCCGGTCATGCTGTAGAGTCGCACCAGTGTCTGCAGCATCTCGCCATTGACTTCGATGTTTTTCGATGGAATCTTGCCGTATGGTGTATCGATCTTCGCGTTCTTGAAAATGTCGTCCACCAGGCCGCGCATTCGGTTGAACCACGGATATGATCGTCCCGTGATCTCGACGATCGGTGTCAGGCCGTCCTTGGCGTATTCGCTGGCACCAAAGATAATCCGATCAAACGGCACGACGACCTTCTGTTTCGTGTCCATGTCATAAGAAACGGGCAAGCGATCGAGGTGGTTGCAAAGCCGTTGTTCGGCGGCCAGCGTGTCGAGCATGACCGTATCGAGCAGATGCTGGTCCGTGTAATACGCGGCCCAGACATAAAACGGATAACAATCGGCGGCGGTATCCCAGTACGTCCAAATGCGGCCCGTGGGACGAAACAGACCGGTCGGTTTGTCGTGCACGGCCAGACAACGTTCGTGCAGCCAGCGTTGTACTTTGCTCAGGGCGATCCCCGCGAATCGCGCGCTGCGTGCGGCCCGCTGCCAATCGGGCTTCGTTGGTGCCGGGTCCCACAGTTTGCGCGTGTCATCATTCAGCTCGAATCCGGGCAGTTCGGACCAGACCACGGCGCCATCACCGCTACGCACACCGGTGTACGTTGGGATTGGCTTGATTTTCAGGGGCGCGGTCGATTTGCCGACGACACGGACTCCGGCCAGAAAGGCCACGCGGTCGTGTCCCTTGCCATACAGGACGACTTTCTTACCCGGTTCCAGCCGTTCCAATGGCAACGGGATCCACTCGAATGCCTGCGCGCGCACGTCGGCCATGCTCCGGTGCGTGCCGGAATAATCAAAATAGAGCGTTCGCTTACCGGGGCCCTTGGACCCGAAGAGAACCTCGAATCGATCCTGTGGCCCGACGTCGCTCGGGAACGTGATCTCGAGTTTCCACTCGGCCAGCCAGTAGTAATTCTGGCCCGCAAACCTCTGCGGGCCACGCGTGAACAAGACTTCCGCCGAATCGGCCGATGTGGTGAACGCCCCCAGCGTGATCAGAATCAACCATGTCAATAGAGTGGTCCTATTCATTGCTACTCCCATACCAAGGCCATTTGTCCGGAGACCGTTCCCGTTCGTTTGATCCTGGAACAGTAAGTGAATTCGCTTTCTTGCCATGACATATCCTTGGCCAGACGCTTCTTTTCGGCCGCCAAATATCACAAACCTCAGCGCGCTGTGCGCGGGTCTCCCGACCCCGCACTCCCGGGACCGCAGGTCTCCCTGCACGCTCGACATCTCACGGTGTCAGGACGAACACCCACTGGTTTTCTTGCCCCTTCTTTAGATCGCAATCGAAGGATTTCGAGACACCGTCGGCCGTCTTGACAGTCACCTTGTACCGGCCGTGGAAGCCGCGAAAGTCGGCTTCGCCGCCGGCATCGGATTTTGTTGTCAAGGTCGTAGTCCATTTTTCGTGGATCAGTTTCATCAGCCGCTTATAGACCAGTTTTGGCCGGTAGTTCTCATCCACCAGGCCACCCTTGGGTTGCCAGATGTGCCGGTCGCTGAGCCCCCACCAGTTGACTGAGACAACTTTCGGATGGCCAAATGCGAGTCGATAGATCTGTTCGGCATAGTCCGCTTGTGCCTGCTCGTCCCACGTTCCGGTTCGCCAACCGCCGGTGATCTTCTTGCCACCTGATTGTGGAATAAATTCGGTAATATGCAGCGCCAGTCCCAAGGTTGCCAGTCGATCCAGTGTCGTGCGAACCTCCTGAGGCGGGAACCACTCGCTACGCGGTTCGTGGGCCTGGATGCCAAGCCCGGAGATTGGCGTTCCTCGTTGTTGCAGTTCCTTGACTAATTGGTAGAAACGCGCACGCACTTCCGGTCGTGGAATCAGGTTGAATTCGTTCAGGATCAAGTGGGCTTTCGGATTCGCCGCGTGGGCGGTCCGAAACGACTCTTCAACGTAGGGTTCAATCCGTTCGATCGGCGCGTGAATATAGTCACGACTCTCCAGATCATCGAACGCACGCATATTGACCGCCTCGTTCACGACATCCCACATGTCGATCTGGCCGGCGAACGAGCTGACCTCGCGCCGCACGCGTTGTTGTGCAAGCCGCGTCCGCTCCGCTCCCGATCGGTCACGCAACCAGCTTGGGACTCCTGATCGGTTCGCCCAAACCAGTGGGTGGCCTTTGACCACGATGCCATGCTCATGACACCAGCGTACGGCCACCGCGGTTGGTTCCTGCATGGTTCGGCCTGACTCTGGTTCATAATGAGCCCAGTAGAACGGCATGATCGCGAAATTAAACAGGTCGCTAAACCGCTGTTTGAACAGATCGAGCGATTCACCTCGCCCGTTGCGTACCAAGGAGAACCCAATACACCCAAACAAGAAGTCATGCCGCACTTGCCGGACGGAGATGGTCGCCCCTGGGATCGGGACGCCGGCGGCGGACCGGATGCGAATCGTGACATCGCTCTTGCGATACTTCTCGATGTTCTTGGCGGCGTCGTCCAGGAGGTTTTGCTCGACAGCCTGTTTCTCAGGACTCAATTGCGTGGCGGCAATACATCGGGATGGCGCTGCGGAAACCAGGAGTGTGGCGAGTCCAAGTGTGAGCATGAGGGTCGCTCTCCCGGGAAGTGTCCAAGGCACCGGCAGGCCGTCAGGGATTCGAGACATTGTTGGACCTTTGTGTGTTGTGGGGCGTGAGGAACTGAAGCTGGGTATCCGCAAAATAGGATGCGGCAACGGAACCGTTTCAAAAAAAAGAATCACCACGAAGGACTCAGCGTGGCCCGCTGGCCGCAACCAAAATACCACATTGGAGTTGCGTTGACCACACCGCCGTCCACCGTCTCGCCCCGCACTCGTTGGGCGGCATAGGTAGAGCGATTCTAGGGTGTTGAAAACTTGGTGTTGCAGCGCAATACGTTTCTTCCGGTTTTCCTGTCGTTTGTCAACCGTCAACCACGTGAAATCTACAGGGACCTTTCGAAACGCCTTGGCCGAAGGCCATATTCATCGTAGCTTGGGGGCGACGATTTTCTTTACGACATGGCTACGGCTAAATCTGCCTCCACCGAGACAAGCTCGGTGGGAAGCAGCGCCGCGCGGGAACGCCCC
>CAZSOG010000539.1:0-4732 GCA_964607555.1 uncultured Pirellulaceae bacterium
GTGTTGATCAGTGAAGATTAGTGTTCCTTGATAGCAGATGTCGTGAACGGCTACCGACAGGAAAACCGGAAGAAACGTATTGCGCTACAACACCAAGTTTTCAACACCCTAGGGGTGTTCACCGCGCAGCGCCGGTCCGGCGTGCAAAATCCTCGGGCCGGATGCGCGGATGGAGGCTGCGTGCACAGCGAAAGCCGAGCCAATTGGCGGTCGCCGGCACATAGTTGACCAGCCGTCTCATCTCCCGTGGCCGAGCCGGCTTGTCGCTGGAGACGGGCTCCATGTCATGCCCACCGCGGACGACCCGCCGGTCACGTCCCACGCCCATGCCGGCCCACCAGCTGCTGGTCCACTCCAGCACATTGGACCGGAGCCCGATAATAGGACGGCTGACCTTGGACCATTCGAGCCGGTCCAGCCGCGGATCATCGACCGGCCCGGGAACCGGTACGCCCGACGGCTGCGCGGTGACCACTTTACTGATCGTTCCGCCTTGTGTCACCAGATATTGGAATTCCGAATCGGTCAGCAGCCGTTTTCCAAGCCGTTCGGCATATGCGGCCGCGTTGTCCCAATTCACCTGCGTGACCGGCATGTTGCCCGGCGGGTCCGCCGACTTCTTGAGCAGTTCATTCGGCAACGGCATGCCGTTGTGACGGATCATGTCGACCGTCGTCTCGGTGGTATCGACGAAGAGTCCGGGAATCGAAACCGGCGCACTGGAGCCTAGATCCACGCTGCGCATGGTAAACTGCCCACCGGTGACTTTGGCCATCGCGCCAACCTGGTCGTGGATAAGATGCAACTGAATCGGCGGCCATGCGATGACTCCCTGCGCGTCGCGTGTCCAGGCGAGGTGCGGGTAGATGCCCCCGTACTTCTCATGCTTGCCCGGAACGTGGCGGTAGACCTCGTGGAACAGCTCGTTACTCGAATAAACAACAACCAGATAGTCCCCCGCGTGCAAGTTTGTTGTTGCCGGGCTCTTCCCCGCTTTGACCGCGCGCTTCGGCTCCGGGATGCCCGAGCGATCATTCAACGGGATGCACACGATATTGGCGCCGGACGGCACCGTGGTGATCCGTACCGCCGGTCCTGGCGGCGGGGCCGGAGCAGGCGTGCGAGGCCGTAACGCAAACCCCAGCAACACAACCACCAATACCACCAACACGGAAATCGCAGCGGTCGCGGGCCGTCGTCTCAACCAGCGAACACTCCGCTCGGGCCATGCGGCGCGCCGTGCGTGGATCGGTTCGCCACGCCGAAATCGCTCCAAATCGTCGATCAGTTCCGTGGCCGATCCGTAACGGCGGTCCGGTCTCTTCTCAAGCATCTTAAGACAGATCGTCTCCAGGTCCTTCGGCATCTTGCGATTGATCGAGCGGAGCGTGGGCGGATCGTCGTAAAGCACCTGATGCAGAAGCTGCCGCTTGCCGCCGATGAACGGCCGCCGTCCAGTCAACATCTCGAAAAGAATCACGCCCACCGAATAAATGTCACTACGCGCGTCCGCGCGATGCCCATCTTCCGCTTGTTCCGGCGACATGTATGCGGGAGTGCCAAGAATCTGTCCTGTAGCGGCAATCGTCAGTTCCGCACCGGTCCGTTTCGCCAGTCCAAAATCGGTGACAAACACGTTGTCCTCGCCGTCGATCAGGATATTGCTCGGTTTCAAATCACGATGCACGACACCATGCTCGTGCGCGTGCTCCAACGCCCGTGCCATCTGCGCGCAAAAATCCACCGCGCGCTCCAGACCGGGGGGACTCCGCTTGATCAACTGCCGTAATGTATCGCCTTCGATGAACTGGCTGACGATATAAACCGCGTCGTCGGCACGCCCTACCTCGTAAACCGTTATGATATTCGAATGGCTCAGTCGTGCCGCCGCCTGTGCTTCGCGCAAGAACATCGCCGCGTCGTGGTCCGTCATGTGTTCGCGGTAGGGCAACTTGATCGCCACGACGCGGTCCAGATCCGCGTCGCGCGCCTTCCAAACCCTGCCAAACTGGCCCGCGCCGACGACCCGGATCATCTCGAAATGAGCCAGCGAAGGCACTCGTTTAATCACCGTCTGCGTCGCTGTTTCCTCTTCGGCACTCAATAAACTGAAGCGGCTACCGCACGATGGACAGGATACGCTGTCAAGGTTCATCTCCTCGATCAGCTCGATCGGATGCGAACAGTTTGGACATCGGATGTGCATACCATGGCCCCCCCCAAAGTTCAGCGTCGACCGACGATGACCACACGCCTCCACTAATATATGACTAGTTCATTTGAGCCAAATATCCCCCCCACGGCAAGGCCCCGGCGTCCACACGACCCGTTCGCAGGCAATCGCAATAACGGTGCCACGCTGACACGCCGACTTCTTGTGAGCGGGCGGCTACGAGAACCGTCGCGTTGCCGAGCGGTATCTTTGTACCTATTCGCAGCGGTTCACGCGTTTGCTTTGGCACGCCGAAGCCATGGGTAGTTCATGCTGCACGCTGGTAATGCATGGCACGACCCGCACCCCACCGACCAACCCAAGCCGCTGTGGCCGTATTCCTGTCCACGGTTAATCCCATATCTTATTCTTAATCTTAATCTTAATCATAATCTTACTCTTACTCTTACTCTTAATCCTCTTCCGGCCCTTGCGGGTGAGGCACGCAGCGCAAATGAGGTAATCTCAAATGAGATACTCAGCGTCCATGAATCAGGAGAGTCGTCGCGCAACGAGACACGTCATGTCGATCAAGAGTAAGAGTTAAGAGTAAGATTAAGAGTAAGATTAAGATTAAGATATAAGATTAAGATATAAGAGTAAGAGTGAACTGGAACTAACCTGCCGTTCATGGCCAAAGGGCGTGGGTCGTGCTTCCACCCCGGAGCGACGCCGGTCAGTTGTTCCCCTGTCCGAACGGCGCCGAATCGCTAGGATGAACGGGAAGCACGCTCTGGGAGCCCGGTTTTGACGCCGATCGGGTTGGGTGGCACTCGTGTTTGGCGAGTGCGTCGAGGACAACGCAAAGTCCAAGTCAGCATTCGGCGCAGGCGGGTGCCAACCGAGTAGACTTTTAGCACCTGTCCCAAGACTCAGTTTCAAACACGTACGATGGACTTTTAAGTCCGTCGAAGCAGCGGCTAAACGCCCTGCCGAGGCGTTTTTTCATGGCCTGCTATTTGTCCCGTGGAACGATAACTCGAGACACGATGATACGCTTCCCCGAAAAGGGCGCGTCACACGAAAATGACAATTGATATGGCAGATATTCCGGACGCTCCGGCGCAGGAAATAATTCTGGACTCGATTACTGACGGCGTTTTTACGGTCGATGACCAATGGCAGATCACGTCGTTCAATCGGGCGGCGGAGCGGATCACGGGGGTGCCGCGTACCGAGGCGATCGGACGCCCATGTTGCGAGGTATTTCGGGCCAACATCTGCGAGACGGCGTGCGCCTTGCGGCAGACTCTGGACACGGGGCATCCGATCGTCAGTAAGGCAATCTATATCTTGAATTCGGATGGCCAGCGGATCCCGATCAGCATCTCGACCGGCGTGTTCCGTGATCACGCTGGGAAGGTCGTTGGCGGGGTGGAGACGTTTCGTGACCTGAGTCATGTCGAACAGCTGCGGAAGGAACTCGAGTCGCGCTACACGTTTGCCGACATCATCGGCCACAGTCCCGCGATGCGCCAGCTGTTCGATATTCTGCCACAAGTCGCGGAGAGCGACAGCACGGTCCTGCTGGAAGGGGCCAGCGGGACCGGCAAGGAGCTGTTCGCGCGCGCGCTCCACAGTCTCTCACGCCGGCGCGACAAGCCGTTTGTCGCCGTCAATTGTGGCGCGCTGCCCGATACGCTGCTGGAATCCGAGCTGTTCGGATACAAGGCCGGCGCGTTTACCGATGCACAACGCGATAAACCGGGCCGGTTTGCATTGGCGGAAGGGGGGACAATTCTCCTGGATGAAATCGGCGATATTTCGCCGGCGATGCAGTCACGCTTGCTACGCGTGCTGCAGCAGCGCGTCTTCGAGCCGCTCGGCTCAACCGAGTCCGTCCCGGCAGATATCCGAGTCGTCGCGGCCACGAACAAGAGCCTGCGCGAACTCGTGCAAGAAGGCCGGTTTCGCGAAGACCTCTTCTATCGTATTCACGTCGTGCATATGACGTTGCCGGAACTTAAGGATCGACGTGAGGATGTGGCGCTTCTGATCGATCATTTTGTCAATAAATTCAACCGGCTGAAACAGAGAGATATCGCGGGCCTGTCGGATGCTGCCCTGGCTTGTCTGATGGAGTATGATTATCCGGGCAACGTCCGTGAGTTGGAGAACATCATTGAGCATGGGTTCGTGCTGTGCCGCGAAGGATTGATTCAACTCGAGCATCTCCCGAACCACGTACGTTCCAGCCAACCGCAAGTGCTCGCGTCCACCGCGCGCCCCATGACGCTGGCGAGCATGGAACGATTGTTGATACTCGACGCGCTGCGCCGCAATGGCGGCAACCGGAAAGAAGCGGCCAGACAACTTGGGATCCACCCGAGTACCTTGTTTCGCAAGGCCAAGTCATTTGGCATCGAATTGCCGGAATCCGACGGTCGCTCGCACCGGTCGCGTGACTGATTGTGGGATAAAGTATCCGTTCCACCAAACCAATGGGCAGCTCCCGCGCACATGTTTCCTAACGCGGGCTTCGCCCGCAACCCAAGAAGGGTGGCATCCGCCTTTGGCGGA
>CAZSOG010000540.1:0-4731 GCA_964607555.1 uncultured Pirellulaceae bacterium
GTCGGCACAGGCTGCATGATCCAGGCGCTGCTCACCGCCTTGCTGGAACCGTCCGATGCGTTGCGCCGCTTCGAACTGGAGGGCGATTTCACTTCGCGCCTGGCGATGCTGGAAGAACTGAAAACCATGCCGATCGGCGCCGTCTGGGATTATTATTGCCTGCGGGCCGGCGGGCCGGTCGGACCCAATTGGCTGGATGATGTGAAACAGTACGAACGGGACGTCTTATCGAAACGGACGCAAGCATGAGTGAAGATAAATCGACGCAGAAAACCGCGACGGTCGGCGATGAGTTCGAACGCGAACCGGTCCCGCAACGCGCCTTGTTGGGTTTCAAGAGCTTTGTCGGTATGTATGCCGGGGAACACTGCGCGGGAACCGAACTGATGATCGGACCGCTCTTCATCGCCGCCGGGGTCAGCGCCTTGGATCTGATCGGTGGTCTGCTGCTCGGCAACCTGTTGGCCGTCTTGAGCTGGATGTTCCTGACCGCGCCGATCGCGACCCGGACACGCCTGACGCTCTACTACCAACTGGAAAAAATCTGTGGCCGTAACCTGGTCACGCTGTACAATCTGGCCAACGGCGTGATGTTCTGCTTCCTGGCGGGTGCCATGATCACGGTCTCGGCCACGGCGGTCGGCGTCGGGATCAAGTTCCCCATGCCGGCCCTGAACGATATTTATCCGAACAGCGCCGGCTGGATCATCGCCGTCCTGGCTGTCGGGGCGTTGATCTCGATCGTCGCGGCCTTCGGCTACGAAAGCGTCTCGAAGTTCGCCAATATCGCGTCGCCATGGATGGTGTTGGTCTTTCTCGCGTTTGGCATTGTTGCCGCCGCCCAGTTCGTGACCGCCCCCGGCACGGACGTGCATTCGGCCGGCGATATCTGGAAACTGGCCAACACGGCAATCTGGAAGGGCGGTGATCCGCTGCCGGGGCAGGTTAAATTCACGTTCTGGCACGTCACCTTCTTTGCCTGGTTCTGCAACATGGCCATGCACATCGGGATGTCGGACCTGTCCGTCTTTCGGTTTGCCAAGAAATCACGCTACGCGTCGGCTACCGCGGCCGGTATGTACGTGGGCCATTTCATGGCGTGGATTTCAGCCTCCATGCTGTTCGCCTATCAATTGCACACCACGCATCCCAGCGAATACATGGCGAATCTGCTGATCGCACATTCGGCCGAGTACGCGCAAATGAGCGTCGACGACGTGCGCGCTCAGCCACTGACATCAAAACTCATCCACGACGCGATGGCGATCGAAGACCAGTTCGTCAAGGCCGGCACGATGAAGCCGGAAGACAAGAAAGTGACCGTCCCGACCCCGCTGCCCGGACCGTTGGCCTACGGCGCGTGTGGGATTACCGGTTTGCTGTGCGTGATTATCGCGGGTTGGACCACCGCGAATCCGACCATCTATCGGGCGGGTCTGGCCTTCCAGGCCATTGTCCCGCGCGTTTCACGCTTCAAGGTCACGCTCTTCACCGGCCTGGTCGCGACCATTGCCGGCCTGTTCCCCGCGATCGCAATGAAGTTGCTCGATTTCGTCGCGCTGTACGGGATGATCCTCATGCCGATGGGAGCGGTGATCTTCGTCGACTTCTGGCTGATGCGCAAATTCGGACTCCAGGATAATTACGCGGAACGTAGCCGCGTGAAATTCAATTGGGCCGCCGGGCTGACCTGGTTCGTCACACTCGGGGTTTGCACCCTATTGGTCCAGTACTTCGGTGTCCAAATCTACTTCGTCAGCCTTCCCGGCTGGTTCGTCGCGGCGGTGCTGTACGTCGTGCTAAGTTATGTCTACCAAAAAACCCTACGCGGAGAGGCGGCTGCTAGTCCCGCCACACTGAGCCATGAATCCATCGCTTAGACCTATCCTACAGGCGATTTCGGCCGTCGCGCTACTTGGCACGATTCTGCCTTCCGTGCTGTATTTCGTCGGCTCCATCACGCTCCCCCACTGCACGACCTTGATGCTTATCACAACGATCATCTGGTTCGTCGTGACACCACTCTGGATGGGACGCGCGCCGGAATCTGCGGATTCGTCGGGCACCTGATGCGGACCGAGAGGATGTAAAATCCGCGGCAAGAAGAGTAAAGGGCAAGAACATCCATTGAATGTTTCTCCCTGCGGCGTCGCAGGATTCTGCAATCGTGTATGAACACCACGCCAGTTGAGTCGTATAGCCTACTTTCCGCACTTCTCGAACTCATTTTCTCGGAATTAGCAGAGGTCCGCAAGTGTGTTAGTCGTGGATAGTTTGCGGCATGCCGTAGTCCTTGTCCGAGATACCTAGCAGTTGAAGTAACTGACGCTGTAGTGGTGTCAATTGAGTTACCGTAATCGTCGGTTCCTGGCCCGGTTGATGAATTTCATGGCGTTGAATCGAGTCGAATAAATCGATCAGTCGACGCGCTGTCGGACAGCGACATTCTCGACCTTCTGGATAGATCGGAAGGGACTCCAGTCCCTCGCGTTTCATGGCCTGTCGCAGCTCGCGTTCCAGCAATGATTCAGCCAACAAGGCCAAGAAGTAGACACCAAGAATGGCTTCGACTCGGGCACCATCCTTAAGCCATACCGGCGCAATCGCGTAGTCCGTCTTTAATTGTTCAAAGCGTTTTTTGATCACTGGTTGGCGCTTATAGGCGTGCAGCAATTCCAACTCGGATAAGGTCCGATCGTTGGTGATCAAGGGGAACACGCCATCGGCGCGCGCCGCCGTGTTGAGTTGTTGCTGGTCGATTTCCCAAGTCAAGTCAAAGCGTCGTTTGATGTGTTTAATATACTGGGTGTTGGGGCCAGGACGTCCGCGATGGTTTTGGCGAAACGTCTCCTCCGGCGTCTCCGTCACCGTGACGTGAATCAATTCGCTGGTGTCATACTTTTTCAGGATTTCCGCCACCGCATCATGCACCTTGAGTGGATCCCGAAAACGGGTCCGCGTACCGCGCAGTTTCTCCTGCAACTGCCCCAGCTCTTGAAGACAGCGCCGGATGCGGGTTGCGCGCGCGGCCGCGTCCAACTTGGCCTTTTGCGCGCTGTGATACCAAATCAATCGGAAACCCTCCGCACTGAGCGTGGGATTTTCCGCCACCGAGAACTCATCCACGACCTTGCCGTACTCGTTGCGTTTGTCCCACAGGTGCCGCCATGTGACTCGGCCTTCCACCAGTTGCGCGCGGAAGTCACGATCTTCTTTTCGCGTTCTGGGCATGATCGTCGCGAACCGGCCGTGCTGGCTGTCGATATATACCAGGTTCGCGTTGGAGGCCAATTTGCAGTCGGCCACATACAAGAAGTCGGGCCGCCCGACTAATTCGTGAAGTATGTCCCACGTATCTCGGTGGGTCTGATCGTCCGCCACATTGCCACTGCGTGATTGAAAATAGAGTGGAATGCCACCGTCATGGGAGAGCGTGAGCACGAACAAGAGTTGCTTCAAGTCGGGACGATGATCCTTGTTGTGGCCATGCGTGATTGCGGACGTGGTGCGACCATAACGCCGCGTCGGCGTGCTGGCCGAATCGTAGGCACCGTGGAAGGTCACGGTGGTGGAATCGTTGTGTAATTCGTCGAGCCGTACGCTGAACTTAACCGTACAATGACTGGTCACACGCAAGGAGATGGACGGTGGATCGCTGGCAAAGAACTTTGTCAGCCACCGGCCGGCCCGATCATCATTCACGACCGCGACCTGATTGGCCGTCAAGTCCAGAAGATCGGGTGCATACTGACACGCCCATTCGGCGATGCCGTAAAGCGGTTCACGCGCGATGAGAACGTTCCGCACGAGCAGCATGATCCCGCGCGCCGTGGGGAGCTTGGTGCGCCCATCCTCCGTTAGGAGATGCTCCTGTAGAAGCGTTAGCATCTTCGTGCGTTTTAGTACGTGGTTGATAATCGGTAATGCGCCGACGCGATACGTCCGTAGTTCGCCGGCGTTCCACGTCGCAACACTTCCGGAAGATCCTTTTCCGCCACGATGCTTGGAACGGTTCTTGCGTTTTCCCATGACATGCTCCTGATGAACTGAGTGTCGTGCGTCCCACGCGCGCCGCATTTCCGTAACGGCAGTGTTGGGCTCCACAACAAGAAAATGTCCACTCAGGGAAAAAGGCAAGGAAAAAAATTATTCGTGCACGAAACGCCGCGGCCTGGCCAGGGGCGATTTTCATGAAACGAGGTTCTTGCCTGGAATTCGCGGAGAGACGTTGTCACGTCATAGTGTTTGCGGGCACGAAAAAAGGTTCGTGAATGTTTTTCACGACACGACGTTTTTTTACACATGACAACTACGTGTCGCATGTGAAAAACTTTTGGCGATGGACACTTGCCGAAATGATAAACGCCAGTCAACAATGCACGCGGTCCATGTTACTTGCGCGCGACACGGCGGCATGCTGCGTATCACGCTCTGTACCACGAGATGGCACTCCGCCATCACTATTTGGGCTGGCGGTCGCCATGTGCGCGCAGAAAAAAGTAAGCGGTTACGACCGCACGACACTTGAAAAAGGAAAACCATCAGCGCACCGCATGGTGGGCCAGTGAGCCGGTCGCATCGCCGCCGGTTCATGGGCTCAGCGGCGTTCCGTGTGTTCGTGTCAGCCGTTGAGGCAACGGCAGTCACGCAAATCAGGGACTACGCACCAAGTCCGTGGCCGCATCTAGAAAAACGGGCTTTTCACGAAAAGCCAAATCAATCAAATTGAAG
>CAZSOG010000541.1:0-4731 GCA_964607555.1 uncultured Pirellulaceae bacterium
CTCCTTCGGTCGCGCTCCCGCCCGTCGCTTCGAAACATGCGCGCACGGTGCGCGCGTGCGGCAGCCTAAGAATCTAACCGGCGAATTCCCATGGAACCGGCCTCGGAGACGAACGAAGTCAACCCCAGTCACCTCGTGCAACATCATCGCGCGCAGCAATCCAACGAACGGGTCAAGACGTACCGCCGGACAGCAGCCGGGCAAAAGAAAAAAGACGCCTTGAATGCCAGGCGTTACCGCAATGCGCCTGAGACGGTTTGCCCGTCGCCCTGCGCGGCGTCGGCCACCACGAAGCCCCTCCCGTGGGTCTGCATGCACCGCAACCTCGCATCGTTGGTGCTTGAGCCGCTGATTGAAGCGGGCAAGCTGTACGCGGACAACCGAGGCAATACCAGAATGGAGGCCGGGGTCGTTTTTTCCAAACGGAGCATCAAACCGAGTCGTCAGGCGGCGGGCGATTTCCGTCGACTGATTGGCTGGCGCGCAAGCGGCGCAGAATCGGGCGATTGGCGGCCGGCATCTGGAGGGTTAGCAGTCGCGCGCGTGTGACGAACTGAAACGGGGCACGCGGGCGTGGTTCGACGTCGACGGGATGGCACAGAAAGAACCAGAGGCTGACAGCGCCATGGGGGTACTCGTGCTCGAACTGGCGCAACAGTTCGGCGACGCGCACCTGCAAGCCCGTTTCTTCGAAGCACTCGCGTTGCGCCGCCTGCGTGGGTGATTCCGCCGTGCGTAATTTACCACCGGGGAATTCCCAGAGCATTTCCAGCGGCACGCCTGGTGGGCGCCGTCCGACGAGCCAGAGATCCTGGTGCTGGACAACGGCAATGGCGACACGCTGCGTCGGCTTCATGGCTTGGCGGACTTGATAACATCAAGGAGACGGCCCGGCGAACCCATCGCGTGGTAGCCGCCATCGACATGCATGATTTCACCGGTGATCCCGTCGGAATCATCCGACAACAGGAAGGCCCCGGTTCGGCCGACCTCATTGTGCGTGATATTCCGGCCCATGGGGGCCATATGGGCATAGAGGCCCAGCATTTCGCCCACCCCCGCAGCGGACCCGGCAAGCGTCTTCAGGGGGCCGGCGCTGAGTGCATTGACGCGTACCCCGCGTGGCCCCAGATCGAACGCGAGATAGCGAATGATGGCATCGAGTGCCGCCTTGCAGACGCCCATCACATTGTAACCGGGCACGCACTTTTCACCACCGAAATAGGTCATCGCCGCGATCGCGGATCGCGGCGACATGATCTGTTTCGCGGCATTGGTTACGGCAATCAGACTGTACGCACTGATATCCATTGCCATTGCGAAGCCGGTGCGACTCGTCTCGACCGTGGGCCGGCCCAGATCTTCGCGGTCCGCGTAGGCCACCGAGTGGAGAAGGAAGTCGATTTCCCCAAACGTCTCGGCGGTCAGACGCATCACTTCGGCAATGTTTTGATCGTCGCGAACGTCCAACGGCACGAGGAATTTCGCTTGCGCGTACTGCTCGGTGCATTTGGCCACGCGCCGCCGGTTCTTGCGCCGCAAATCGTCCGGCCGGTCGGGCAGATGCGTAAAGCCGCATTGTCCGCCCTCGTCCAGAATTCGCTGCGCAATCGCCCATGCAATCGACCGGTCGTTGGCGACGCCGAGTATGAGCCCCTTCTTTCCCTCGAACCGACCCATGCGCGGTGCTCCAATTCTACTGCGCGACCGTGACTTCGACGGGATCGCACTCCCACAAACCATGCTTGGTACAGTAGGCAATTGCCGTCAACGCCATCGTCTTGCCGGTCGGTAGAATGTTGAAGACGACTTCCGCCTGACCTTTCTGGTCCTGGCCGCCCAAGGCACCCGACACGAAATCCGCCGAAGCCAACAGCGTCTCACGGTTGAACAACGAAACACTCTTGATATAGTGATCCGGGTCGTCGGGGTGCGTGTATTCGTTGCCGACCCGCACTTTAACCGCGAATTTCTGGCCGGCCGTGGCGGCCGATTCGCACTCAATAAATGGCGAATGACGGTCGATATAGTCCTTCTTCGCTTCTCGGTCGACGGTTGAAATGTCCACGTAACGGTTGATCTTTGCCATCATGTTCTCCCTGCAATACGAGTCCTTCGCGAAGCTCTTGTTTGGGCCCATTCACGGGGCGGTTGGCGCGCCGCGGTACTTGGTGCCAATCCACGCCCACATGCCGCTGGACCACGTCCAAGAACACCGGTGCGTGGATCGCACCGGTCCCGAATGTGCCCCTTCACGCGGCTTCTTGCCCCGCCGCCGTCGAAAAAACAGCACCGACCTCGACAGCAACCGCCGGTTGTCACGCCACGCTGCATGAGGTGGGCATGACCAAACCAGTTCTCGTGGCTGCTTGTCGTGACTGCTCGATCGCTCGCACGCGACCGGGCCCCCCTGATACGAATGCTGCTGACTATCGATCGCTCATTCTAGCAACGATCCGCGTTCTGAATAGATGGGCCCAGGAAAACCGAACGCGGGTGTCATTACGTGCCGACTGGCCGACGCACGCGTGGACTCAGTGAGGACAGGCCATACGCACAGCTCGGTGATCTGGGCCGCCCGGCGCACGCGTGGACTCAATTGGAACTGCCCCCGTCCGATGCGGAACGGGCGTCTATGCCGGGACGTGTCAATGTGATATCATTGACCGGCGAGAACGGAGTCGATTTGATATCATCACGCGTTTTGTTCGGACGCTGTGATGGCCTACGGCGGGGTCGTGTTTCGGCGTGTGGGAGATGGCGATGACGCAAGTTGCACAATTGATGGCAACCTCAATCACGCGTGTGGCGCGTGGCGTGAGTCGGCAGGCACTGCTGGATGAACTGGTACGTTCCTTATGTGCGGCATACCACGCCGATCTAGCCGGTCTGCTGGAGAGTCGGCAGGGTGCGTGGCAGGTCGTCGCCCGGTGGGGTACGGAGCATTTATTGCCTTACGATTTGCTTTCGGAGGCGATGGATACGGGCACGGTCCGGGCAGCCGGGCGGTGGTGTGTCGCGCCATTTCCGGAAGATCGGCGGGCGGCGCGCATTCTGGTAATGCACGGCGATCGCGATCCAGCCGGCACGACCCTGGCGGAAATGCACCAGGTCGCGGTTTGGTTACGAGGTCTGCTGGCGGTGCTGGACATGCGGCATGTCGATCACCGGCGGATTGAGCAGCTCCAGGCCATGTTGGCAATCGCGGCGCAGTGGGGTCAGACACTGGAGATGGACCAATTGTTGCAACAGATCGCGGAGGCATCCACGCGTTTGATGGACGCGGAGAGGGCGAGTATTTTTTTATGGGATCGGCCCAACAAGACGCTTGTGGGACGCCCGGCACTGGGGGTTGAAGGGGGTGAACTGCGGATCGCGGACGACACGGGTGTCGTGGGGCAGGTCGTGCACACGGGCGAGTCGCGGCGCGTCGATTTGAATGCCGGGCGGACACCGATTGACCGGCGTGTGGACCGGCAGCTTGGGTTCGAAACACGCACATTGCTCTGTGTGCCGCTGCGTGGCCGCAATGATCGGTTGCTCGGTGCCTTTGAGTTGGTTAACAAGCGGGCGGGCAATTTTTTGGATGAGGATGAAGCGGACCTCCGCGATCTGGCCGCGCACGCGGCCGTTGCGTTGGAGACCACTCAGCAGTACGAGCAACTGTTGCGTAGCCGCAACGAGATGGCGGAGCAGGCGGCGGCCGGAATTCGTCTGATTGGCGAGAGCCCGCCGATTCAGGCGCTGCGGTCAACGATCGGACGCGTGGCCGGTACCGACCTGGCCGTTCTGGTTCTCGGTGAAAACGGAACCGGCAAGGAAGTGGTCAGCCAGTCGATCCACTACATGAGTCCGCGGCGCAACGAACCCTTTGTCGCACTGAACTGCGCTGCCCTGACCGAGACGTTGCTCGAAAGCGAGCTGTTTGGTCACGAAAAAGGGGCGTTCACCGACGCGCGTGAGACCCGTCCCGGCAAATTCGAAGCGGCTTCCGGGGGCACCTTGTTTCTGGATGAGATTGGGGACATGAGTCTCGGCGGGCAGGCGAAACTATTGCGCGTTTTGGAGCAAAAAGTGGTAGTGCGTGTCGGGGGAACGCAACCGATTTCGGTTGATACTCGAGTGATCGCCGCGTCCAACCAAGATCTCGCGGCGCTGGTTCACGCGAAGCGGTTTCGCCAGGATCTGTTTTTTCGACTGAATGTGGTTACGCTGGAATTGCCCCCTCTGCGTGATCGAGGCGATGATATCGTGTTGTTAGCCGAACAATTTCTGGCGGATTTTTGCCGGCGCGCTGGACGGCGTCCGCCCCGTCTGACAGCGGCGGCGAAGAAGCGGCTTCGTGCCCATGCTTGGCCGGGAAACGTGCGCGAGTTGCGCAACTTGATGGAACGTATCGCTTACTTGTCCACGGAAGACAAGATCGATGCTGACGAGTTGGCCCTGATCCAGATGCCGGGCGCCGCACGGAGCGATATGCTGGCTGACAATCCACCGCTGACCGAAGCGACTCGCCGGTTCCAGACCGACTATATCCAGAAACAAGTCGAGCGCGCCGGAGGGAACATGACGGACGCCGCCGACCGGCTCGGGCTCCACCGCGCCAATCTCTACCGCAAGATGCGACAACTCGGGATGTCCGAGTGAATTCAGCGCGGCATGGAGCGAGGTCGGTGTGAACATGGCAGGTAAGAATCCGGGTGCCACGGTCGAGCGAATATCCGCGAACCC
>CAZSOG010000542.1:0-4727 GCA_964607555.1 uncultured Pirellulaceae bacterium
CTCCCCGTCCACGACCTCGATGCGTAGTCCGACCCAAAAACTTGACTCAAGATCATCAGATTTCCGCCCATAAGGTTTCTCATCCTGATCGGCATGACGTGTCGAAGTACTTTGCGGGCCGGACGCACAGGGGAGTCGGTGGCAGTGCCGCCGACTTCGCGCACGCAGGAGCGGCTAGGTGCAGTTTGGGCAGTTCAGACGCACGCGGGTCAACAATTGGGACACGTGAGCGCGCGTCCTCACCCGGCGCGCATCTGCGATTCGATGCGTCGGATTGCTTCATCCACCTGGCACTGGCCGTACGGCATTTGAAGTGTCTGGCCGTGCTGCACCCAGCGTCCAACTTGTTTCTCGGCCGAGATCACGGTACTGTGGCTGCGCCGGCCAAAATACGTACCGATTTCAGAGTAGGCCGAGCGGGTATAGCGACGCGCCAGCCACATGGCGAGCGCGCGGGGTTGGCTTACCGCACGCACACGGCGCGCCGACTGGAGCGTTTTCGGTTGCAAGCCAAACACGTCGCAGACCGCACGGTCGATATCCGCGAGGCCGACAATCGGTTGGGTAGCCCGAAACACTTCGGCGAGTGTCGTTTGGGCCATGTCGACCGTGATCGGGCGCCCGAAGGCTTCACTGGTGGCGATCAGTTGGTGGACTGCCCCGGCGAGCTGTCGCGCGTCACCATTGAACTGCCGCGCGATAAGATCCAGCACGGCATCGGGGATGCGCGCCGCGAAGCGGGCGGCGTGCCGGTCCAGAATGCCGCGGCGCGTGGCGGTGTCCGGCCGGTCCAGGGCACAAACCAGCCCGGCCGAGAAACGTGCCGCCAGCTCCGGCCCAAAGGCGGCGAGCTCGGCCGGCGAGCGGTCCGCGGCCATTACCAATTGCCGGCCCTGACGATGCAATGCATCGATCGTGTGGTGCAGCTCGACCAGCGTGGCCTGCTTGCCAAGAAAGAAATGAACGTCGTCGATCAACAGTATATCGACTTGACGGTATTTGTGCCGGAAGTTCGGCAAGCCGCCACCACGCAACGCATCGAGAAACATCGACGTGAATTGCTCGGCGGACAAATAGAGCACCAGACCCCGTCCCGCCTGCCGCCGGGCCGCCGACCAAATCCCCTCAAGCAGGTGTGTCTTGCCGGTCCCGGTCGGCCCGTACAGAAACAGTGGTGCAGCGGCCCGTGGCCGCCGGGCGAGCATCCGCGCGGCCGTGTGCGCGACCCGGTTGCAATCGCCAACGACAAATTCATCCAGGGTGGCAAAGGGACGGCCCCGGCGACCCGACGCGATCGGTCGCACGGTATCGCAATCGCTTGCCGGCGTCGCTTTCTCGTCAGACGCCGCGTGCGACGTGGCCGGTTCCCCGGACTCGTCCGCGGACGAGTCCGTCCGCGTGTACTCGACCGCCAAGTCGTGGCCCGTAATCCGCCGACCCACGAGCGCCAGCGACTTGCGAAAAAGACGACGGATGCGGTCCAACGTGAACTGGTCGGACGCGCACACGACGATCGACTGGTCGGTCAACTGCAGTTCCACGCAGTCGCCGAACCATAAGTCAAATCGTTCCTGTCCGACCTCGTCAGCCAACGCACTCCGCAAGGCTGATACGATGTCCCTATCGTCGTTTGCCACGTCCTGAAGCATCCTTCTCGCGAAATACCGGCAGGCCCAGCGAACGCCACGAGTCATCTCGATGTGGCAACCATCCACGCCGTGCCGGTACTCGCTATTGATTCCATACTTGAAGTTAATGCCGCGCCGACTCCCGTGCGGAAGCTGAGCGGCGGAGGTCCCAAATGAGTATCCGTCGGAGCCGATTCTACGTGTGCTAGCACTTCTGTAAAGCAGGGCTCCGCCAGTTTTTCAAACACATCCTGATTCGTGACGGAATTGGCAAGAATAACCGGTGTTTTTGGCCTGGTTTCCTGACGGACTGCCACACAATTGTTCGTGGAAAACCTGTCGGACACACCAGAGTACGTGGGCGCATGGGAGAAGTCCGGGCATTGGATTTCAGTTAAAAAACCACCTGAATGAGCGGGCTCTCCCAGCACGGAACATTTGTGCATGCCGCGTCCTACTCTTTGCCCAAACATACCACCCTGCCGTTTTCGAGTGTTACGAACAGCCGTCCGCCCGCGGCAATCATGCCGTCAAAGACTGGTGGGCTATTGAGAGCAAGGCTCGCTTGCCGCTGACCATCGCGGGTCGACACCGTGAGCAACCGTGCCCCATCCCGACCCTCGAACGGTGCGAACGGATCTGCCGTGTCATACACGTCCGGCGGGCCCGCGACGAATAATTGGTCGCCCGCTTTAACCATCGCCCGCATGCGCACATTGATCCACTGCATCCACAACGGTGGGTCGGCACGCGTATAGCCGATCATCTTGTCCAGTCCGAACGCGGGGCTGTCCAACGCCCGCATTTCGTTACCACGCCCGCGCGCGTAATCGGACTGCGGTAGCCAGCGAAGGGGTGGCCGAGCCCCTTGTTCACCCACGATCTGTGGCTCGGTCGTGTTCGCGTCGGCGAACAACAGGTAGCCCTCTTTGCCCGGGAAGAACATGGGGCTGTGTACGTTGCGCCGATAAAACACGCGTACCGCGTACGTATTCTCGTCATCGACGACCAGGAGCTGACCGGTTTTTGGCGCCTGGTTGGCTAACTGGAAACCGGGCCATCGTTTCGAGTACATCCAGAACGTGCGGTTATACCACGAGCCGTCCAGCATGCTGGCCGTCGAAAAAACATGCAAGCCAACATCTTGAGCGCCTTTGCTGGAGAGAACCGGCACCTCCACTTCCTCCAGTTCCGGCGTCAGCTTTCGTTGCCGCATGTAGATGAATCCGCCCTCGGCGACGAGAACCTCGGCCAGTGCGCCGGGGCTGTAGAATCCGAAGTCCCGGGTGTCGGGACTGTTCGGGAACGGACCCGTGAGCGTGCACTGATGGACCACAGTCCCGGTCGCCGGCGCCAACGCGTAAACACGGATGCCACCGTCCAAGTATGTCGATCGACCGGCCGTGACATAGGCCAGGTCGTGAGCAATCAGCACGCTGCCGAACACGGGCCATGTGGACTCAAACTGATCGAAAACAGCAATGCGATGATCGACCGGTGCTGCCCGGAACCGCCACGCGAGCGCCCCGTCCGCGGCGCGCAGACAATAGACGTACCCATCGCGCGATCCGAATAGCACGCGTCCCTGGAAGATCGTTGGTGGTGAGTCCACCCGACCTTCAGCGACGAACTGCCACAGTCGCCGTCCGTCGCGCTGATCCAACGCCCAGACGGTGTGGGCGTCGATCTGCGCCACGTACAGACGCCCGTCGGCGGCGACCGGCGCCGAGAGCCGGCCGCCCAGTTGCGTTTGCCAGCGCTCGTGTATTGGGCCGTCCACCGCGGCGGCGGTGGTTCCATGGCGCGCCGGGTCGTGGCGAAACGTCGGCCAGTCCGACTTCGCCACGGTCGCCGGCGCCGTGATTGCCCCGAACGCCGGTCCTTTTTGTAGACGCAGCGCCGCAGTGCCCGTTTCACGCACGTCAATCGGATCCGCCGTGAGCGCCGTGTAACCCAGCAATTTGGAGCCCGGATTGCAGAAGCACTGGTCGGGCGGGACATAGAGCATTCCGTTGCCTGGCATCATGCCCGTCCTGCAGGCGCCGCGGATCCAGTTGTTCTGGACATTGTCGTCGCCCGCCAAGTCGAGAAACTCGGCTCCTTCGTAGGAGCTGATCAGGAATCGGCTCGTCGCCACGTTGCGGTAACAGCGGTGATGATGCTCCGGGCTGCGCAGGTTCCTCGCCATGACCTGCTTGACCTCTTCACCGGTCCGCAGGTCCCAGCCGGTGTCCATGACATTCGGTGTCTTGCGCGCCGGCTTGCCTGTGCCGTCCACCATCATCATGCCCCGCCATACCACCCCGTCGACGACGAACAGATCAAGTCCCTCCTGGCCGCCAATCGGTCGAACCTTCTTGTTCCAACGTAGCTTGCCATCGGCCGCGTCCAGCGTCGCCACGTAGTTAGCGCCCAGCAAGACGACGGCGCCGTCGACGCAGACGAGTGTTCGCGGTCGACCCCATTTGGTTTGAACGGACCACAGTGGCTCACCCGTTTTCAGATCCAGCGCCGTGAGTTGTTTGCCGGACATGTACACCAATCGACCCTGATCGATGGCCCACGTGAGCGGCTGGATCGGATGGATCTCGCGGCGCCATTTCACGGTGTGCGTCGCCGTGTCCACGGCGATCAAGTCGGCCGTGGATTCTGCTTCGGTGCCCCGCCGGCGCGCGGTCCCCGGCGCATCTTCGCGGGCATAGGCGACCACCACGCCCGCACTTGTCAGAATCTCGCGCGTATGTTCCGTACCTTGGATTGTGGCGCGCACGTTGCCCGTGGCCGCGTCGAGAATCGACAGGGGCGCGTCGAACGCCAGGGTCGCGTAAAGCTGGTTGGCATCGGCGACCAACCGGCGGTTGTTATCCAAAGGGACATCGGTGCGCGCGGCACGCAGCCGGGTCCAGTCGGCACCTTCGTATTTCGCCCGATCCCATTGCCGCCATCCCCAGGCGCCAAGTTGATGCTTCCACAGCAGCTTCCCATTGAACGCGGCGCGGCATACGATGGCCCAGCGATCGGGCAGGCGTGGATCCGTGATGCCAATCAGGCCCTCATCGAAAATGTAGAACAGACGACCGCCCGCTGAAACGGCGGCCT
>CAZSOG010000543.1:0-4720 GCA_964607555.1 uncultured Pirellulaceae bacterium
TTTATCCCGGCGGAGCGATGATTTTGCACTACTCCGGCCTCAACTCACCCACGTTCCCGTCACCGGCGGGTTTATCCCGGTGGAACGGTGATTCTGCACTACCGGCGTTGCTCACCCGACCGCAACTCCCGTGGAAACTCACGAATCGCAGACACCCGACAATTGCCCATCTAATCCGCATGCTGTATATGGCAGTTTATCAAATTCTTGGGTGTCTGCGAACTCAGCGAACTCAGCGTCCATCTTCCTGGTTTTTCAACAGTCCAGCCCCGGAGCAGGTCGCACCCGTGCAGATTCCGGGCGCCAAAATCGACATTGGGTCATTTGTCTGATTCCGCTAAACTACGCAGTCGACCGAGTTCCGTGGCAGTCGGCGGGCCAAGTGGTCGCTCGGCGAGAACATGTGTTGCGGGTCCACTGTGGCACGGTTCCACCCGGTTTGGAGCAAACAGAGTCGAGCGTGCCCAAGTGGTTCCGCACCGCTGGGGATATTGCAAGGAGAGCCGCGGGGAGTACGCGCTCGCATACGGTGCAAGGAGGTACCCATGTCCACGCAGCCATTTCGGTTTCTGCACGCCGCCGATTTGCAATTGGATCGGCCATGCGATGGCTTGGCTGAGATCCCCGAGCATCTGGTGGATCTTCTGATCGATGCGCCGTATGACGCGGCGCGGCGCGTATTGGAGACCGCGATCTCGGAACGTGTGGCGTTTGTGCTTTTGGGTGGCGACCTGTTTGGCCACGCCGAGCCGACGGCGCGGGCGTTTGCATTCTTGCGCGACCAGTTCCGTCAGTACCACGAGCATGGCATCGAGGTATGTTGGGCCAGTGGCGCAACACCGGGTGATTGCCCGTGGCCTGAAGCGTTGGCGTTGCCGGTCAACGTGCACCATTTTTCCTCTGCGCAAATCGAGACCGTGCCCATCCACGGGGGCCGGCACGCAATTGCGGAGGTCGTTGGCGGCGGGACCCACCAGGACGATATCGCACCATTTTCGGCCGCGCGCTCGGGCGCGTTTGGCGTCGCAATGACGTCCGGTCGCATCGATAGACAGCAAGTTTCGGCCGTCCCCGTTGACTACTGGGCAATTGCCGGCGGTGGCGGTCGCGCCACACATTCGGAACGGAATCCGGTGATCCACGATCCGGGCCCAACGCAGGGCCGTGTGCCGAGCGATGTGGGCCCGCATGGTTGTACGCTCGTCGATGTCGACGGGGACGCGGGCGTCCAGTTGCGTTTCATGCCGTGCGATCAATTACGCTGGCAGACGGAACGACTGACGGTTTCGGCCGAGCAGCCGGTGGAAAGTTGGCGGACGGCGCTGGCCGAACGATCGGAAGAGCTGCGGCAACTGGTACCCGATATTCCGCTGCTCGTTACGTGGAAACTCGAAATCGTCGGAAACTACACATCACGGACGCCGATCACCGATGCCTTCGACAGCTTGACGGTGTGGTTGCGCGATCGATTTGGCAGCGGATCCGCACTCTGTTGGACGGTTTCATTGGATGTTGAGTCGCCGGCGCCCGATCTGGATCAATGGCTGCGGGAAGATACGTTATTAGGTGATTATTTGCGTGCGGTGGAGGCAACGCGTGAATCGGGCGAGTCACTGGTTCGGCATGGCTGGCCAACCGACACGGCCGTTCGCCGCGTACTGGAATCACGAATCGAGGTAACGCGTCCGGACGTGCGTCAACGCGTGTTGAGCGCGGCGGCGGAACTCGGCGCGGCCTTGCTGCGTGGAGAGCAAGTGGGAGGATTCTCATGAAGATCACCGACCTACACGTCAGCGGGTTCGGCGTATGGAGTGACTTGCGGCTCAACGACTTGGACGATCGTTTGACGGTCTTCTATGGGGCGAACGAGGCCGGTAAGACGACGCTCATGCAGTTCGTCCGCTCGATGCTCTACGGGCTCTCGGCCGACCGGCAACGTCGCTACTATCCGCCGGTTCATGGCGGCACGCCCGGCGGGCAGCTGACACTCGCTTCCCATCTTGGTCGACTGACGATCGAGCGGTACTGGCCGGCACGCGGCACGCGCGAGGACCTGATCGCTCGAGGACGGGTCACGGTCCGAGACGACACCGGATCGGACCGCTCGGCGACCGTGCTTGACGCGCTTTTGAGTGGCGTGGACGAACCCACCTACAACAATGTTTTTTCGGTCGGTTTACGCGAATTGCAGGAGCTCGGCACGCTGGACGACACGGACGCGGCGGACCTGCTCTATCAGCTGACCACGGGTCTGGACCGGGTTTCGCTGGTGGATGTCATGCGGCGTTTGCACCAGTCGCGGGCGCAGCTGTTGCACGCGGAAAACGGGTCGGGCGAGATTCTCACGCTGCACGACCAGCTTGAGCAATTGCGGCACAAGACGGCACAACTGGTTCCGTCCGGACAGAAATGGTCGGAGCTGGATCAGCAACTGGCGACATTGGACAGCGAGTTGCAGACGATGACCGACAAGCGCAATCAACTGGAGGATAACGTCCATTTACTGGAGCTTGCGATTCGAGTCCGCCCCCAGTGGCTCAAGTTGCGTGCGTTGGACAAACAACTCAAGGCAGTAGGGCCGGCGCCCGCAGTTCCCGAGCGGACGTTGGACCGTCTGCGCGAATTGCGCGCGTTGATCGAACAGTTGCGTGGTGAAGTTGAAGAGGTGCGTGGGCGGCGGCGGGAAGTTCGTCGCGAGGCGGAAGCGCAACCGCTCAATCGTGCTCTGTGGCGGGACGCGGCGCGCATCGAAGCACTGGCCGAACATACGGACTGGGTGGCGTCGCTGCAGTCCGAGATACACCAGCTGCAGGCCGATATCCACGTCTTGGAAACGCGTCTGGCCGATGCTCCCACGCCGAACATCGTCGAAGCGAACGACATGCCGGTAGCCGACTTGCCCGAAGTGTCAACCGGCACCCTTGCCACCTTGCGCGCACCGGCGCGCGCCGTGAAGGAAGAGGCAGAGCGTCTGAAGCAGGCAGAGGCTGAGCTCGAACAGAACCAGAGCCAACTGAACGAACTAACGGTCAAATTGGAAACGACCTTGCTCGATCTAGGCCACGAAGACTTGAGCCAGGCGGTTGAACAATCGGGTGAGCTGGTCAATCGGCTGCGGCGACGGTTACAGGTACAACAACGCTTGGACGACGTGGTCGACCGCCGTAAGCGACTTGAGGAAGAGCGACTGGATCTGCTGGATCGCCAGGTCTTGTCACCGGCGGCGCTGGCCTGGCTTGGCGTCCCGTTCGTATTGGGTATTGCGTTGATTTGCGGGGGACTGATTTGGCACAGTGCCGCATCGCTGGGCTGGCCCGTCGCGCTGTTGGGGTTGGGGGCGTGGGCGTTTGGCATGACCGTAAAAACCATGCTCGAACGCAATGCACGCCGCGAGTTGGAAGACTGTGAAAGTCAGCTGGCGCGACTGGCACGCCAGGTCGATGCGGCCAAGGAACAGCGTGATGAACTCGACCGTGAACTGCCCCGTGGCGCGGGTACGCTGGAGGTGCGACTGGCGGATGCCGAACGCCAGCTGGCCCAGCTGGAAGAGCTGTTGCCGATGGAGGCAACCAGCCAGACACTGCGGCAGCGGATTGCCGCCGCGCAACGGCGCCGCGAGCAACATGCCACGGCCCTGCGCGACGCGCGCTCGCAATGGCATCAAGCACTCCGTCGTGCGGGCCTACCCGAAACGCTTTCGGTCCCGTCGGTTCGGCAATTGGCCGCCGGGTCGCGCGAGACCGCCCAGCTGCGCCGCCAGCTGAAGGCCCGTCGCGACGAACTCGACGCCCGCGACCGTGAACTGACCGCGTTGGCACTGCGCATTGATGAGGCGGCGGGACACGCACAACTTGCCACGGGCATCGATGATCCACAGGTCCAACTGCGTCAGTTGGTCGTCGCATTGGCCGAACAGAAACAGCTCTTCGAACGTCGGCACCAACTACGTGACGAAGACAAGCAACTGCGCCGGCAGGGCCGTGAACTCGCGGCACGGTTGCGCAAGCTGCAACATGAACGACGTGTCTTGATCGCCCAAGCCGGCGTGCTGAACGAAAAACAACTCCAGCAACTCATCGCGCGGCATGTGCGACGCCAACAGCTGTTGGACGAGCGCAAGTCGCTCAGTGGCCAGTGGCTCGCGGCCATTGGCGACGCCTGCGCGCCGGACAATGTCGAGCAGACACTCAAAGATCGCTCCGCCGACGAGCTCCAGGAAGAACACGACGAACTCATGCAACAACGGCAACGGATCGAAGGGCGGCAGGCGACCATGCACCAACGCCGTGGACAAATCGTCCAGGAACAGAAAAGCCTCGCCGCCGATCGCCAGTTGACCACCCTGCGACTCCGCCGGTCCGCACTCGAAGGACACATGCAGCGAGCCGTCGACCAGTGGGCCGTACTGGCCACTACCAGCCACCTGCTCGAGACCGTCCGCGAAACCTATGAGACGCACCGACAACCGGAAACGCTGCGCGAAGCATCGCGTTACTTTCAGAGACTCACGGACGGCCAGTACGTACGCATCTGGACCCCCTTAACCGAACAGGCGTTGCGTGTCGATGCGGCCGATGGCAGCTCGCTGCCCGTCGATCTGTTGAGCCGTGGCACGCGGGAAGCCGTGTTCCTGAGCCTCCGGTTGGCACTGGTCGCCGATTTTGCCCGGCGTGGGGCGCAGCTGCCCCTGGTCCTCGATGATGTCCTGGTCAACTTCGAT
>CAZSOG010000544.1:0-4714 GCA_964607555.1 uncultured Pirellulaceae bacterium
TCAGTTGGTTGGAGGCAACGCCTCGTTAGATTCTTAGGCTGCCAGATGCACGCACCGTGCGCGCATGTTTCGAAGCGAACAACGGGAGCGCTGGGGAACGCGGGCGTACTCCCTTGTGGGTTGCGGGCGAAGCCCGCGTTAGGAAGCGAGCACGCTGCCAATGCCGCGCTCAGAGCCGCGCGAAGTTCTCCAAGAACCGTAGGCCGTTGGCCTGACTTTTCTCGGGATGAAACTGCGTCGCGTAGAGATTCTCATGCCAGATCATCGAGCAAAATGGACGGGCGTAGTCCGTCTCGACCACGACGACCGCCGGATCGTCCGGAACAACGTAGTACGAGTGCACGAAATAGAAGTAGCTACCGTCATCAATGCCTTCAAGGACCGGTGTCGGACGGCGGATGCCTAGCTGGTTCCATCCCATGTGCGGTATCTTATAGCCGCTTGGTAGATCGAACCGGACGACCTTGCCGGGCAGGATCCCGAGCCCCGCATGCTCGCCGTCTTCAAAACTGACGTCGAACAGCATTTGCAGGCCCAGGCAGATTCCCAAGAATGGCCTCCCGGCCGCGATGGCATCTCGCACCGGTTGGACGAGACCGTGCCGGCGCAGTTCCTCCATCGCATCCTGGAACGCGCCGACACCGGGCAGAACTACCTTGTCCGCGGCCGCCACTCGGTCCGGATCACTTGTGATCACGGCCTCATGCCCGGCACGCTGAAAGGCCCGCTGAACACTGGCGAGGTTGCCCATCTGGTAATCAATGATAACGATCATGGTGCTAAGCTGCGGATGAATAAGAGCTGTCAGAAAGCGCGTCACGCATGGGGCATCCGCCATGCGTCCTACCCGGGTGCACCCATTCTAATGGATCGTGCCGCGGAAACGACCCCAGCCTCCGTTTTGGCAAGATCGGCAGGGATCGTTTTTTCTTCTGGCTCAGTCGATCGTTTCGGGATAGATGACCAGCTCGATGCGCCGGTTGCGCGTGCGGCCGGCATCGGTGGCGTTGGAAGCGCGCGGATAGTTGGCTCCCATGCCCTGGACGAACAGTTGTTTGGCGGGCACATGGTTGCGGCGGGTCAGTAGATCGAATACGGCCAGTGCCTGGTAGGCCGAAAGCTGGTGGCTCGTGGTCGCGCGTCCGGAAAAGACCGGCCCGCTGTCCGTGTGGCCCTCGATCGCAACGCGTTGACGGGGGTAATTCCGCGCGATCGCGTCGGCGACTTTATCCAGGATCGGCGCCGCGGTCGGTAATAACTGGGGCGTGCCGCGCTGGAATAACTGGTCCGCGGGCAATTCGATTCGGATTACATCTTGCTGTTGACGCACCTCGACGCCGGAAATATCGACGACCGCGAGTGATTTCCGGATACTGTTATTGGCTGTGATGATGGCGCCGCCACCTTTGCGCACCGAGGCTTCCAGTGCTTGGACCTGCTTGCCGGCCTGTTGCTGGGCCAGCTGCGCCTGCTTACACTGTTGCGCCGTGTCGGCCAGCTGTTTGCGCAGCAAGTCCGATTGATCGTGATAGATCTTCACCTGTTGCTCGGCCTGTGCCAGCTGCGTGTTCAGGTCCCGGTTGCTCGTGTCCAGTTCGGCGATTCGGCGCTGAAGTTCCTGGACTTGAGACGCGTAGGGCGCCTGTTGCGACGGCACACCAGCTTGCGGTTGCGGCGAGAGGAATGGATTCTGGCCGCATCCGGTCACCGCCAGCACCGCCAGGACCAGCAGCCACGCACGGGGTGCATGGGACGGCATGACAAGTTTCTCCCTTACAATACGCGGTGGTCCACCACATTGCGGACGCCACGCACATCAACGGCCTACCGATAGGTCGGCGGATCGTAACAAGACGTCTTGTGGCCGGCAAGGGAGAAACAGGAGAAAAAATGGGCGAATTCCCGATAATTCGCGGGAACTTCCCGTCCGCTAACGACGTCTGATGGATGTGCGGGGGATGGGCAACCACACAACGCTTGTTTCCAACGATTACGAGGAGGCTGGATCATGGTCGCGAAACGTCACTTTCTGTTGGCGATGCTCTTTCTGTTTATTCCCGTGTGGGCGTATGGGCAAGGCGTTCTGGTCGATGTTCGACCCGACCACCATTTCCGGCTCCCGCGACCGCGCATTTGGCCCCCCTACCCTGTTCCCCGTCGACGACCCATGCCGCCAAGCTCATACCAGATCGAGAAACTGGCTGTTCACGCCAACGTTGACGGCCAGGTCGCTCGGGTCCAGGTTAGCCAGTCGTTCGTGAACACGGGCAGCCGCCAAATGGAAGTCTCGTTCGTTTTTCCGCTGCCGTACGACGGCGCGATCGATCGGTTGACACTGTTGATTGACGGCAAGGAGTATGCCGCGAAACTGCTTGACGCCGACGAAGCACGGCGGATTTATGAAGGGTACGTACGCCGCAACCGGGATCCGGCACTTTTGGAGTGGATCGGCACCGGGATGTTCAAGACCAGCGTGTTTCCGGTCCCCGCCGGGGCGCGCAGAACCGTGTCGTTACGCTACACGCAGTTGTGCCGCAAGACCGATGGCTTAACCGAGTGGCTTTTTCCTCTGACCACGGCCCGCTACACGTCCAAGCCGATCGATACGGTTTCGTTCGATGTCACGATTAAGAGTCAAGTTCCGATCAAGAGCGTCTACAGTCCAACGCACGAGATCCATATCAAACGGCCGGCAAATCGCACGGCCCACGTGACCTGGACGCGCGACCACGACGTGCCGGCCCAAGACTTTCGCCTGTTGTACGATGTGGGTGACCAGGCCGTGGCGGCCAGCGTGCTGAGCTACCGGCCCGATACGGACGACGAAGGCTATTTCTTGCTCTTGGTCAGCCCCGAGATCAAAGCGGCGGCCAAGAAACAGCCGGCGAAAAAAACGGTCGTGTTCGTGGTCGACAAGTCGGGCAGCATGAGCGGCAAGAAAATCGAGCAAGCCAAAGGGGCACTCAAGTTCGTACTCAATAACCTCAACGAAGGCGATCTGTTCAATATCATTGCGTACGATAGCGAGGTGGCGAGTTTTCAACCGGAGCTGCAGCGACTCAGCGATCGAACGCGCCGCAAAGCATTGGGTTTTGTCGAGGGACTCTATGCCGGCGGCAGCACCAACATTGACGGTGCGTTGGCGACGGCCTTGACGCAGCTCCAGGACCGCAAACGCCCGAGCTATCTGGTGTTTCTGACGGACGGTCTGCCCACGGCCGGGGAACGTAACGAAACGAAAATTGTCGCCAACGCGGACCGCCACAACAAGGTGCATGCGCGGATGTTCACATTCGGTGTTGGCTACGATGTCAACAGCCGCCTGTTGGACAAGCTGGCGCGGACCTGCTTCGGACAGAGCCAGTACGTGCGTCCCAACGAGGACATCGAAGCCCAGGTTGCTCAGTTGTACCGGCAAATCAGCGCGCCGGTTCTGGTCGACATGAAGATTAAGTTCGTCACGCAGAAGGGAGAGAAGGCGGCGGCCACGCCGGTTAGCCGAATCTACCCGAAAGACGTCTACGATCTGTTTGCCGGCAACCAGCTGGTATTGGCCGGGCGCTACAAGCGGGCCGGCAAGGTCCGAATCCTCATCACCGGAACGGTGGACGGTAAACCGCGGAAGTATGAATTCAACGGCAAGTTCGTCAAACATTCGACGGATCAGGCCAAGGCGTTCGTGGAGAAACTCTGGGCGATTCGTCGCATTGGCGAGATCATTGACGAGATTGATTTGCATGGCAAGAATCGGGAGCTGATCGACGAGCTCGTCGCGCTGGCGACCCGGCACGGGATTCTGACGCCCTACACGTCGTTCCTGGCGGATGACCAGGTGAACGTTCGCGATCTGGCACAAGGCCGTCGACGGGCGGGCGTCGCGTTGAACGAGTTGAGTGACACGAGCGGGGCGTCGGCCTTTTTCCAACGAAAGGCCAAAGGGAGTTTGCAACGTGCCAATGCCCCGATGTCGTCATCGTCCTTGGATTCCTTCGGAATGCCGGGCTCTTCCGGTCTCGGGATGGCCGCGCCGCCGACCCAGGGGCCCGCCGGTGGCGCTATGCGCGGACGCGCACTGGGCAGCGGTGGCATGATGGGCAGCGGTGGCATGGGTGGCGGGCCAGGTGGTAGCGCACGAGGCGGCATGATGCCTGGGATGGGGATGGGTCGTCCCGACGCGGATCAGCCCGCGCCGCGCAAGAAAGTGCTGCACATCGGCGCGAAGACGTTCTTCTGGCGGAATAACCGATGGGAGGATTCCGTGTTGACCGAAAAACTGATCAAGGCGATGCGGAAGATCGAGTCGTTCAGCGACGCGTACTTCAAGTTGATCAATCAACGCGGCCGGTCGGTGGCCAAGTATTTCGCGGTAGACCAACCGTTGATCGTCGTGCTCGACGGGATCGCCTATAGCCTGTCCGCCACCCCGTGATCTGTATCGGACCGGGTGTGAGCAGGATGACAACTTCATGGCGGCAGGGTCGGCTGTAGTGCAGAATCACTTGCTCCGCCCTGACGAGCTGGGTGGGGGCAGGAGCGAGCGCGGGTTGCGGACGGCGCTGTAGTGCAGAATCACTTGCTCCACCCAGACGAGCTGGGTGGGGGCAGGAGCGAGCGCGGGTTGCGGACGGCGCTGTAGTGCAGAATCACTTGCTCCACCCAGACGAGCTGGGTGGGGGCAGGAGCGAGCGCGGGTTGCGGACGGCGCTGTAGTGCA
>CAZSOG010000545.1:0-4709 GCA_964607555.1 uncultured Pirellulaceae bacterium
TGGGCCAACGTCTTTTCTTCCGGAATCCCCTGGTCGACCAGAATCGCATTGGGAAACACGCGGATGCCGATGGCCCCGATGTCGCGTGCCAACAGGGTATAGCGCTTTGTGCCGTCGATATTTTCGCGCAGTTTCGCTTGGTCCGGCCAATGATACGAAAAGGCACTCGCCAGACTCAACTTGATTCCGGCGTCTTGAAACTTCGCCCGCACCGCGGCTCGTTCGGCGGGTGTCAACGTCACTTCCACGCCGTGCGCATGCGTGGTGCGCAGTTCGGCATGTTCGAATTTGGCCTGACGGCAACGCGTGATGATCGTATCGAGGTCCCATTTGGCCGCCAACAAATACGTCATCAGACCGATACGCAGCGGCGGAGCGCTGGTGCCGGTCGACGGCGACTCGGCGTCGGCCGGCGCGCGCTGTGCAATCGCGCCGGTTGCCATTGTGGTGGCCGCTGAAGCAGCAAGGAATCGGCGGCGCGTAATGCGTGGGCTCATCGTAAACTCCGTTGTAAACAGTAAATGGAAAGTCAATCTCGATGGCGCAGACCGACGTGCGACAAGTCAATCGCTTTGATTCCGATCTTGAATGCCGGTGACTCCGAACGCAATCTGTAGTTGTCGTGTTCAAGATCGACAAACAGAGGGTCAGCGGTGATCGTGTGTGTGTCGAGTCCGATTTTCCGCCAGTCTTTGATCGATTGGACTTCGGGCAGCCCCGTGATGACCGGATCATTCAGCACGCAACCGACCGTTGAAAAAATCAGATTGTAATCCGACTCGACCGGCAAGGACCGTTTGCCACTGACACTGAATAGATGGCCTCCAGGCTTCGTACAGTAGACAATGTTGTGGTCAAAGCGAATATTCTCATGCCGCAGATCACTCGGGTTCTGGTAATTGATCTGGCACTTGCGCGAGCCGACAAAGACGTTGTTGTCAAGCAGGATATTACGATCGTGATACCAGACATGGACACTTTCAGTCGTGTTGTAAACGACGTTGTTGGTCACCTTCGTGTCGCGTGTTTCACAACCAAGGTAGATTCCCCAGCCGGGACACCGGTTGCCGTAACCATACACATCATGAATCAAGTTGTTATTAATCGTGATGTTCGAATCGCGAATAAAAATGCCGGCACCATCGTTGATGTTCCGCATGACGTGATGAATCTCGTTGAATTCGATGGCCAGACCCTGCTGCTGGTTGCGACGTTCTTTCGGTTGTGTGGCGGTTGCCCAATGTCGCGCGTAAACGCCGGAATGGGAGATGTCGTGGATCAGGTTGTGCGTGATGGTGCCACCGCCATCATCGATGTTGATGCCAACGGCGCTCGGATAGACTAAGCCGCAATGGTGAATATGGTTGCTGTCGATGACATTCCGTTGCTTGCCAAAGCTACGGGTGATGACACCGCCGCCACCCGCATCGTAAATTTCGTTACCGATGATCTGGTTGTCGTCCCCCGTCACGTCGATAGCATAGCTGCCGACATTCCTGATGCGGTTGCTTTGCAAACGACAATGCCTGGCGCCGGTAAGCATCACCGCGGACCGATCGACAATGTCGCCGACATCGCCACAGTCTGGGTATCCATTTTCGGGTAGTGTCCAACTAGTATCACTCAATGTGAGGTGTCGGAAATTCACGTACTGAACAAACTTCTGCTTTTCCACGTCGCCTTTGAATTGCACCAGCGATTGCAGGACCGGCACCACGATTTGTGCACTGGCCAAATCGCCGGTCGGCCAGTAGTAAAGTTTGCCGGTCTTCCGTTCCAGACACCACTGGCCAGGTCGTGTGATTCCGTCCAACGTGTTTTCGACGTAGTAACGATTCGGGCCGCCAGCGCCGGTCCAGCCAATAATATGGCGGGCCTTCGGATCGCGAAAGCGGACGATTCTCTTCTGTTCATCCAACTCGGCGATGCGCAGACGCGACTCATTCCACGAATGAAACACGACGACTTCAACATCGTCCAGGTTCTTCCACGCGTGCATGTCGCCCTTGCGGAACTGAAACGAAGTGGGGCCAAGGGCCTTTTCGCGCAAGAAATCACCCTTTTCAGGTAACCGCGCCCGTGGCTGCAGCTTGCCGTTAACGACCAGTTGCCGGAAGTACAGCTTTCCCGCTTTCACGTCGGGAAGCGTGCAGACCATGATCCTGTCCCGAAACGGTTTCCACTGGCAGCTGAGCAGCCGCCCGCCACTGATCACTGGGCGCTCGTTCGGAAACGCAGCATAGACGATGCGATGTGCTTCCGTCCCACTGTCCCGCAGCTCGAAGACGAGCGGTTCGCTCAAATAGTACGTCCCGCCGCGCACGAGAACCGCCACCATGCGTTTCAGGCCGCGCTCCGCCTTGCGCCGGCGAATCGCATCGCGGGCGCGTTTGAGCGTCGCGAACGGGCCGTCCGTCTTGGTCGCATTCGGAGCCGAGAGTGCCCCGGACCACGCGTCGTTCCCATTCTTGGCAACGAAAAAGACATCCGCCAACGTGTCGGAGGTCAGCGGGCCGGCTTCGGTGACTTTTTTCGGCGCTTGCGCGCTCGCCTTGCTGCTGAACAAGATCGCGCAACCGAGGAGTAACACGGTGAGATAGGGCATTGGCGAGACGCGATGTCGAAAGCGACGAAAATGAACTGGCGGTTGTTCGTGAGTCGGTACGCGACCGGAACGGACTGAAAAGTGAATCATGGTCGTTTCTCCTGGCGATGCTCGGAAACTTCTCCGCGTCCGGCGTGGGCGCAACACCGCGTATTCTACCAAATCTTTCCGGACCGTTTTGCGCGGCGCGCGCAAGTTCCGAAACCTGCTAACATACTCCCATGCCCCCCCTCCATTGGGCTGTGGGTATCAGGGGGCTGGTCTGCAGGTCGACCCCGACCGCCTTGTGCGGTTGGGGAAGAAGTTGAGTGGGCTTAAAAGGCTGGTTCACACCAAGCCTCTTTCCGCCGCCCCGCCGCCACCGAAGGCGTTCCACAAGGAGACGTGACGGGATGCCATCGCGTGGGCACACGGGCGTTGGGCCGCGCGTAGTGCAGAATCATGCGCTCCACCGAGTCAAGCTCGGTGGGGGCGGGACGTGTGCGCGAGGGCGTGCCGCGGAGTAGTGCAGAATCATGCGCTCCACCGAGTCAAGCTCGGTGGGGGCGGGACAGACTAGACCTAGGTTTCCATCGACCTTGCGCCGTGAATGGGTCTCCTGACCCCGCATGGAAGCGACCGATGGTCTCCATCGCGCCGGCATGCGCCAGTTGGTTCGAGGCATAGCCTGGTTAGCGTCTCAGGCTGCCACATGCGCACACCGTGCGTGCATGTTTTATGACCGGGTAGCACTGCCAGTGTTTGGGCGCGTCCCTGGTTGTTTCTTGGACGAGTGCGTCTTCGCTCCACACTGGAAAGTGCCACCCGTTTTCGGTTGCGGGCCTTCCGCGTTATGATTGAGATTAGGATTAGGAGCTAAATCGCCGTTCATGGCCAAAGGCCGTGAACGGCTGCCAGGGTCCTTTGCGGAGAAATGACCTACCTGTGGCGCCCATAGGGAGGCGGTTTGGTGCGAATCAATCGGAACGGTGCGGCGGCTGTTGGAGCCATGCCAGACCGAACCGGGCGAATGTGATTTGCTTGTAGCCGTCGCGTTCGTACAGGCAGCCAATCGAGCTGTCGGGCAGGACACACAAGCAGCAGTACGCGCTGCCGCCCGCGTGCAACACGCGCGCGTCCTTCCACGTCCGGCCATCGTCATAGCTGGCGCGGATCGTCAACTTCTTGCGTCCCTTGGTACTCGCCGGATTGGCGAATAGAACCACGCCCGGCGCGTCACCACGTGGCCAACGGTAGCGTCGGATACTGGCCTGGCATGTCGGTTCGATCAGCGTCTTGTCGTGACGCTGGTCGTGCCACGTGAGGCCGCCGTCGTCGCTGAAGCAAATCTGACGCGTCGGCGTGCTCCGGTCATAGTTCCGCATGTTCAGCATGAGTCGGCCGCCGGCCAGTTCCACCACCTCGCACTCGTTCACCTGATCCCGGGGCGACGTGCCCCCGAGCAGCCAGCGGGCTCCATGGTCATCGGAGTAAATAACATGCGCATAATAGCGGGCCCCCGTCGCGGTGGGCATCTTGTGATCACACGGGATCACGAGCCGCCCGCGGTGCGGCCCGTGCTGGATCTGAATCCCGGCACCTGGCCCGGTTGCGTACCAGGTCCAGGCCACGTCCTTGGTCTGGGCGGTAATCTCGGCCGGCTCCGCCCAGGTCCGGCCGTCGTCGTCGGAGTGCGTCACAAACACGCGGCGCGAGTCGGCGCCAAACCCCGGTTGGACCCGCGGTTCGTGAATCGCGCCCGAGTTCCACGTCAGCAGCAGCCAGATCGTCCCCGTGTCCCGGTCGACGACGGCACAGGGATTCCCGCACGTGTTCGGGCCGTCGTTCCAAACAACCTGCGCGGAGGACCATGTTCGGCCACCATCGGTTGATCGTTTTAGTAACAGATCGATGTCACCGGTGTCGGATTGGCTGTTCTTGCGCCCTTCACAAAATGCCAACACGGTGCCTTCTCGGCTGACGATCACGGAGGGTATGCGATACGTATGATAGCCGTCCGTACCGGATACAAATACATCCTTCTGCCGCAACTCAGGCGGCGCGGCCAGCGACGCGACGCGTGGGCCGGCCGCAAACGTCAGAAACAGGGCCAGCAATATTCTAT
>CAZSOG010000546.1:0-4708 GCA_964607555.1 uncultured Pirellulaceae bacterium
GTTCCGCAGCGCTCCCGTTGTTCGCTTCGAAACATGCGCGCACGGTGCGCGCATGTGGCAGCCTAAGAATCTAACGCGGCCTTCGGCCGCAAGGCTGGAGGCTGGAGACTGTAGGGTTTGCGGCGTAAGGTCTTGGGAAAAACATGCACGCACGGTGCGCGCATATTACCACCTAAGAATCTAATGTGGGCGGACCCGGCGTTATGAAGACAAGTGTTGAGCGACGGGTAGCGGCCGATAGTGGGTGACGTGGGTTTTCAAGGGCGGTATCATTAGTGTTGATCAGTGAAGATTCGTGTTCCTTGATCGCAGATGTTGTGAACGGCTACCCGAAGACAGCCTTGGAATCTAATGAGGCAACCGTCCGTGCCAGCGCGGTGGAGACCTTCGGTGCGGAGACCCGCGCACCGCGCGGGGGTGGCCACGCTCTGAACAGCCGACAAACGCCTGACCGACAGAGTTTCCGACCGGCACAGGGAAGAATAGTGCGTAAGATTAAGATTAAGAGTAAGATTAAGATTAAGAAGATTGAAAAGCAGGAAGATCTTCGGTCCATCTTCGTGCCCTTATCGCCGCGCAAACCCGCTTATTGGAGCAACACAATGCAGATGATACTGAAAATGGCAACTGCCATGACGATGGTGATGGCGGCCGCGACTGCCGGGGCGCAGGACACCGCGGTCACGTTTGACAATGCACAGGCGCTATCGAAACTGGTGTCAACCGGCGCGGTCTCCATCGACTCGACCCGCACGCACACCGGTACCGGCGCGCTGAAAGTTGAACCCGGCGCGAAAGTGAGTCTCAACCTGCGGTCCGGCAACGGCACCGGCAAAGTTGACCTGTGGGTATACGAGGACGGCGCGAGTCCGGCCGATCCGAAGAAACACGCGGCCGGCGCGATGTGGGGACTGCGGCAAGCCGATGGCCACATCCTGACGATCGGCGCGATCTACGCGCCCTACCTGGCCGGCAATACAACGTACGCGACGGCCGCGTTTAATCCGAACAAGGAAGAGCGGCCATGGCAGGAAGTACAGTATCTGGGCATCAAACGCAAACCGGGCTGGTACCACTGGACGTTTGATTTTGATCCTGTCCAGGGCCTGCGCATCAAGTTGAACGACAAGGATATCAATGCGAGTCACGAACGATTCAACTGGAACAAGTCACGACTCAACGGGTTCACCAGCGTGGTCTTGTTCGGTGACGCGGCGGATTCGGGCCAGGTTCTGTGGGTCGACGACCTGCAAGTCACGCTCGGGCCACGGGCGTCCAAGATGACGCGCTGGCCGCCGCCGCCACCGACACCGCCGGCCGATCTGGTCGTGCTGCCACCCCAGGCGGCGCAGCCCGCCGCGCCCTATGCGCGCTGGAAGAACGGGCCGAGCCAAAGCGCCGACTATTTCCCGATCGCCGTCTGGTTGCAGGACCCCAAGCTGGCCAAGAAATACAAAGCGGCCGGATTCAATCTGTACATCGGGCTCTGGAAAGGACCAACCGAACAGCAACTGGACATGTTGCGCGATGCCGGGATGCCCGTAATCTGTGCGCAAACGCAACTCGGTCTGCAACATGTTAATGACAAGATCATTGTCGGTTGGATGCACGGCGACGAGCCGGACAACGCACACCGCTTCAACCAGTTTTGGAAAAATGACAAGGAGCGCATTAAGGACGGTTGGCCGGAAATCTACAAGTCGAGGCGACTCGACAAGAACGAGTACCGCGGCTATGGGCCACCCGTTCCGCCCAAATGGATCGCGCGCGACTACCAGGAGCTCCGTGACAAGGATCCGACTCGACCGATTATGCTGAACCTGGGCCAGGGCGTTGCATGGGAGCAATATCGGGGACGTGGCGAACGGACCGGTCACCTGGAGGACTATCCCGAGTATATACGCGGTTGCGACATCGTGTCGTACGATATCTACCCGGCCGCGCATGGCGATCTGAAGGTCAAGGACGCACTCTGGTACGTCGCCCGGGGTGTCACTCGGCTACGTAAATGGTCCGGTGATCAGAAGATCGTATGGAACGCCCTGGAATGCACGACGATCAGTGTACCAAGTTCCAAACCAACGCCGGCGCAGGTCAAGGCTGAGATCTGGATGTCCATCATCCACGGCTCACGCGGTCTGATCTATTTCGTTCACCAGTTCAAGCCGCAAATGAACGAGCATGCCCTGTTGGATGACCCGGTGATGCTGGCCATGGTCACGGCCACGAATCACCGCATTCAGAGCCTCGCTGCCGTGCTCAATAGCCCCACGATCCCGGGCGCCGTGACCATGACGTCGTCGAATGCGAAGACGCCGGTCCATGCGATCGTCAAGCGGGCCGACGGCGCGACGTACGTGCTGGCCGTTGCCATGTACCAGGAGCCGACCGAAGCGGAGTTCCGGTTGACCGGCGTGTCGGGTGACGCGACCGCCACGGTCCTCGATGAAGGACGCACCGTCACGATCCACAACGGCACGTTGCACGACCATTTTCCGGGCAATGGCGTCCATCTGTACCGGATTGCGAAGTAGAATTCATAGCACATGATGAACGATAGTAATGTGTCCGCATCCGGGAGCTCGTCTCACTCCTCCACGTCAGCCAGCTTGCTCGTGCGTGTTCAGGCGAATGATCCGGAAGCGTGGACCCGGCTCGTGAAACTGTACGGGCCGGTTGTCTACCGGTGGGCGCGCGGCGCCGGGCTCCAGCCAAGTGACGCGGCGGATGTTACACAAGACGTTTTTGAGGCCGTGACGACACACATCGGCCGGTTTTCGCATGCACGACCCGCGGACACGTTTCGGGGGTGGCTGTGGACCGTCGCGCGGAACCGGATCCGCGACTTCTATCGCGATCGACGCGATCATGAGCACGCCGCCGGTGGGACCGATGCACGACGGCAGTTGGAACAGCTTGCGGAGCGTCCGCCCGACTCCAACAGCGACATCGGATCGGCGGAACTGGGCGGCGTACGCCGGCGCGTCATCGAGCTGGTGCGACAAGAGTTCGACGCGCGTACTTGGACCGCATTCTGGCGGTCGGCGATCGAAGGTGACCGGCCCGCCGACGTCGCGGACGACCTCGGTGTGACGGTCTGGGCCGTCTATAAAGCTCGAGCACGCGTCTTGCAACGGTTGCGAATCGAACTGGAGGGACTCGTTGATTAGACCCGACATGACGTGTCACATTGTGGGGCCATTCTCCCGATTCATGGCAGCGGAATCCTTCCCGATTCGTGGAACTTACGGGGATTTTTCGAAAGGCCTTGGCCGAACGGTAAATTCATCGTCGCCTGTCCAATGCGCCCGTTGTTCTTGTAGGGGCACGCGTGCCAGAACATGACGAGGAGCCGAGCGATGATTCAAGCCCATTTGGCGGAATGCTTTACAACGCAAGAACTTACGCAATTTACGCTCGGCCAGGTCGCGGTTGATCGATTGGACGAGATCGCGGCGCACGTCGAGACGTGCAAGATATGCCAGGCGACTTTGGCGGAGATCGAGCAGCAGTCGGATGCGTTCGTCGAGAGCTTTCGCAAGCTCCCGGTACAGGATGGGATTACCGAGGAATCCGCCTGTCACGGCATGGTCGATCGGCTTGTCCAGCGGCGCTGGCGGCCGGCGCGCGCCCCCAGTCTTCCGCCCATGCCGGCCACGATCGGTCCCTATCAAGTGCTCGGTCTATTGGGTGCTGGTGGGATGGGGATCGTCTACAAAGGCCGCCATCCGAAACTGAAACGCGCGGTTGCGATCAAGCTGCTGCCGCTTCAACAGTGGGGTGGCCAGGCGGCGATCGCGCGCTTCGAGCATGAAATGGAAGTGATCGGAGGCTTGGACCACCCGAACATCGTGCGTGCCAGCGATGCAGGCCTCGAGTCGGGGATGCATTACCTGGTCATGGACCTGGTCGATGGCGTTGATTTGTCGCGGCTTGTGCGCCGTGTCGGCCCACTTTCCGTTCCCGACGCATGTGAAATCGCGCGGCAAGCCTGTTTGGGACTGTCTCATGTGCACAAGGCGAATTTGGTCCACCGTGACATCAAACCGTCGAACTTCATGCTGAATAAGGCCGGCTTCGTCAAGGTCCTTGATCTTGGGCTGGCCACGTTTGGCGAGCAATACCTGGATGGTGAGAACAACCTAACGACAATCGGTCAGTTAATGGGGACCCTCGATTACATGGCGCCGGAACAGGCCGCGGACAGCCATGAAGTGGACGCGCGTGCCGATATCTACAGCCTCGGGGCAACGCTATTCAAACTGCTGACGGGCCAGCCCCCGTATGGAGGTGGGCGATATAACTCGCTGCTCAAGAAAGTGCTCGCCCTGGCCAGCCAACCGGCCCCTTCGGTGCGCGAATCACGGCCGGACATTCCCGACGAACTCGATCAGGTGTTGCGGACGTGCCTGGCCAAATCGCCCGAGGATCGATTCACGAGTATCGATCAGCTACGCAAATCACTCGCGACACTGGCCAAACCTGCCGACCTGACGGCACTGATGCAAAAGGCCGCCGACCAAGCTGATCGGGACCAGCCGCCGGTGCCGCCGTGGCCCGTGGCGGCCGTGGCGGGGCCGGCCGGTGACGCGACCGGACAATCCGAGGGGGAATCCTCCGGGACACCTTCAGGTTCGAAGAACGGCCTTGAGGGGAAAGAGGGGGCCCTGTTTTGTTGTTTCCTGGGTTCCCGTAATATTATAAGAAA
>CAZSOG010000547.1:0-4706 GCA_964607555.1 uncultured Pirellulaceae bacterium
CGAACTTCCCGTCACCGCCGGGTTTATCCCGGTGGAACGGTGATTTTGCACTACAGCCGGGTTCATCCCGGTGGAACGGTGATTCCGCACGACACGCGACCTTGTCCCGAGGCAATCCCGTGGCACCGGCCAAACCTCGCCGCAAAAACTTGGCTCAAGATCATCAGACTCCCGCCGATAAGGTCTCGAGCGCGGGCGCGCTCCCTTGTGGGGTGCTGCCTTCCCACGTTAGACTGGCGTCCGTGACGAAGCCCACCCCGGGACGGTCTGACCGAGACAAAGACTGTCGCTGAACAGATGCCGAGTCTGGCCGTACCCGTTCACTGGTACGGAGAGTGCGAACCGCCAATGAACGCTGATCAACGCTAATACGAAGATATTCCAGTGCGTGACGCCGTATGTATCGACGCCAAAATATCTTGCTGGAACTGTCGAAATAAGCGTTCGTTAGCGTTTATCAGTGGTTTAAGTCAGTTGAGGCCGTGAACGGCTACGTCTGGCCAAAAATCGCTCACGCGTTTCCGCACATTTTCGAGTTTCACCGGCTGCGATCGCTTTCCACCGGGCCACTGACAATACATAGATGAGGGAGTACGAGTGAGATGCAGGCTAATCCCATTCTAGGCGTCGCCCTGCATAGCATCGGCGCGTTCTCCTCATCCAGTTGTTATACGCCGCAGAAGCAAACGAAACTCTGGTCATGGGAAATCTACTGGATCATGACGGCCTCCTTTGCGTGGCTGATCCTGCCGATTGCCGGTGCATTTCTTACGATTCCCAATTATTTGGACGTTGTCGCTGCTTGTCCCAAAGATGCCATCCTGCGTTCGCTCGGGTTGGGGATTATCTACGGTGTGGGCGGGCTGACGTTCGGGTTGGGGATTCGGTACATCGGATTCTCGTTGAACTATGCGATCGCCATTGGCATTTCCGCCGGCCTTGGCACTCTGTTTCCGCTCATCTGGCACCCGAATAACGGCTTTGTCTGGTTGATCGTCGACAAGTTCTCGAATGGACCGGGTCAAATCGTGTTGGCCGGCATCCTGATTTCGCTTACCGGTATCGCCTTTTGCGGCTGGGCCGGGGTCTTGCGCGAACGTGGTGGCGGCAAGGCACCATCCCGCTACTCGTTCAAGGTCGGCGTACCGCTGGCAATCGTCGCCGGTGTGCTTTCGGCCGTGTTCAATTTCGCGTTGTTGGCCGGCGAGCCGCTGGAGAAAGCCGCCGTGGCCCACGGTGCGAGTGAGTTGCTTAAGATGAACGCGATCTATCCGTTTTCCAACGGCGGTGCATTCATTACGAATTTCACTTGGTGCGTGTTCTTGATCGGCCGGAACCGAACGGGTGGCCAGTTCCTTCGTCTGCCGGGCAGAGGCGCAGGTACACTCGCTTTCTACTACCTCATGGCCGCCTTGAGTGGTGCGTTCTGGTATTTCCAGTTCTTCTTCTACGGCATGGGCCACGCCAACATGGGCACGCGCTATGGATTCACCAGCTGGGCGTTGCATATGGCGATGCTGATCCTGTTCAGTAATCTGTACGGCTGGCTGTTTCACGAATGGGAGGGAGTGGGCACGCGTCCCCGCCGCGTGCTACACGTCGGTATGGCCGTCATCGTGGTCGCGACGTTGATCATCACCTACGGTAACTATCTTGGCGAATCACTGCCCGCCGGATAGTGAGCGAACCATGATCGGTCATCCCAATCGAATCGGTGGCTGGCGCGGAACCAGCCGCGCGCATCCACGCGCGCGACGACATGACGCTCAGGCGCCTGTTACCTTCTTCTCGACCCGGCGCTGCCGGGCACGACGCACTCGTATATTCAGGAACTCGACGCCCAACGAGAACGCCATGGCAAAATAAATGTAACCCTTGTTCATGCCAAACTCCATCCCCTCGGCGACCAGCGTGACGCCGATCAACAACAGAAAACTGAGCGCGAGCATTTTCAGCGTCGGGTTGTCCTCGATGAACGCACTCACCTTTTCCGAGAAGATCATCATCACGACGACCGCGAGTACGATGGCGGCGATCATTACTTTGACATCGTTTGCCATGCCAACGGCCGTGATTACTGAATCGAGCGAGAACACGACGTCCAAGATCATGATCTGCGTCACGACCGAGGCAAGGCTTGGGTGCTTCGCCACATGCCGCTCGCTTTCTTCCTGTCCCTCGATCTTTTCATGGATTTCAAAGACGCTCTTGGCAATGAGGAACAGGCCGCCGGCCAGGAGAATGATATCTCGAATCGAGACGGCATTCATCTCCGCACCGCTGAGCCAGGCCGCGGGGATACCGAGACTGGTCAGATGAAACAGTGGTTTGGTCAGGTGCAGGATATGGCTCAACAGCAGCAGCAGGACAATCCGCTCGATCATCGCCAGCGCCAGGCCAAGCCGGCGGGCGAGAGGCTGTTGGTCCTTCGGCAGGCGGCTACTGAGGATGACGATGAAGACGATGTTGTCGATTCCCAGGACGATCTCCATGGCGGACAGGGCAATAAGGGCAATCAGGTTTTCCATCGTCTCGGGTTTCCTCGTGATATCGCTGGGCCGTTCGTGTTCGCAAAGCTTGAATTATGTCGATATTCTTGGGCGCGGCAAGGGAATCAATGCGTGGATCGTGGATCGAGGGCCCCGATGAATGCCGGTCGGCAAACGACTTTCCGTGGTATTGGTAGTCTTTGTTTGGGCGGCATAGGTAGGTCCTTTCTCCGCAAAGGACCGTCGCAGCTCCCATGGCCCGACCCCTCGCGCTGCCAATACCCAGGTTCACGATGGGACACGGTACGTTTCGGAGAAACGCACCACCTTTGGACCGTTGCAGGTCCCATGGCCCAACTCCTGCCGCCGCCAACACCCGACGATCGACGGCGCACGGCACGTTTCGGAGAAACGCACCACCTGTGGCCTGGCGCGGAGCCGAGGCGTTACCGGGCCGAAAGCCGTCCTAGGCGAAACCAAAACCACTCGATCAACAGACGCCAATTTCGCCCGGAACCCCAATGTTCCAGCAGCCCAGCCAGGGGGGTGGGATGGGAGGGGTCACAGCGCAACAACTGGAAACAGCCCAAATACTGGTGTAATTGGCGCGCCAAGGAGGCATCTTCGATCCGGGACGCTCATTCGCCATAAGGTTTTTGCCAAACTCGGTCGTTTGGACGATACTATGGTGTCGGGCAAGCTGTCGGGTTTTCGTTGAATCCGGATCGCGCCTTCAATCCCTCTTACCTTGCCAGGCCCACCACTTTTTCAGGCAGCTGCAAACATGGCCGAGACTGCCACATTCTTATTTGTTGCGTTTTTCGTGATCGTGGTGCTGGCCGTGTTGGGGCACGGTTTGTGGCTCTTGGGCGTGGCAGTTCTGGAACTCTTGACCGGCGCCGGCCGCAAGACACGCGCGCCGGGTCCGGGCTGTCCACGCTGTGGGTCTCGTATTTACTTTGCCGGTGGTTTGTGCGGCTCATGCGGTTACCAGGTCCCGCCGGCCAATCGTGCGGCGTTGTTGGAGGCCCAAACCCAGCTGGAGCGTCTGTTCCAGCTGAATCGCATCAGTGCCGAACAGTATTCGACGGTGCGTTGGGCCTTGCAAAGCGAGCTGCTCGCGGTGCCGTCAGATGGGCCCGAAATCGACTCGGCATCCGCGCAAACGGACGCGTCGGGCGGCGCATCGGCGGCAGGTAGCGCATGGCAACCGACAGATGATGCCGCCGATGCGATCCAGTTCATTGAGGCAGAGCTCGTGGAAAACGAGCCGGCGGTTGCGGAACCGGGTCGAGTGTCCAACCATGCCACGCAAGTCACGCGATCGGTTCACCCGCTGGACCAATCCGAACCCGAGCAACCACCGCCGCGGCATGCGGCGGTCCGGCCGGCCCTGGCCGACATGTTACAAGCATTCTTGGAGGAGAAGAACATACGATGGGGCGAACTGGCTAGCGGGATTTTGATTGTTGGGTGTGCCATTGGGTTGATCATCAGTCTCCGCGCAACACTCGCCCATCTAAGCGAGCAAGTTCCCTATATTCCCGCGTTGCTGTTCATGCTGGGTACGGCGGCAATCCACGCGGCGGGCCTGTACACGCTCCGTCGTTGGAAGCTCCGTTCGACCAGTCGCGGTGTACTGGTGATCGCGACGTTGCTGGTTCCCCTGAGTTTCGCCGCGGGGATTATTCTGTCGGGTGCCGGTCCCTCGCGCGTGGCGGTTACCGATCCGGTGTACATCATCGCGGTGCTGGTCGGCATCTTGGGCTACGGCGTGATCACCAGCTATTCGGCGCGTGCCTTGTTTCCCGCGAACTGGTGGCCGCTTGTTGTCGCCGTCATGGTCCCGTCGATTGGCCAGTTGCTGATTAATCGGCAGGCGACGGCCGCGCCGGCAGTACCGGGCATGGTCTTGATGGCCGGGCTATTCGGCTTGCCGGTACTCGGTTTTCTTGGCGCGACGCTCGCGCAGCTCAAGATTATCACGCGCAAGAAGCGGCTCACGCCGACCCGGGCGGTGCAGACGTATACGGTGTTGGGAATCGCCGCGTTTTCACTGATCGTGCCCTTGGTCCTATTGCTCTGGCTGCGCGCCGACTGGCGTGCCATCCTGGCGCAGCTCAGCCCCATGCTCAGCGTGACAACCGCAGTCGTTCTGGGGATCGGACTGGCGATGCGCAACCGTTGTCCCATGCAGGCGATGGCGGCTACTAGCAC
>CAZSOG010000548.1:0-4695 GCA_964607555.1 uncultured Pirellulaceae bacterium
CATTGCGCACGGGTCACTTCCGTCGCGGCGAGCGCGAACCGACGCCCCACGTTCTTCCGGTGAAGCACCTCACCCGGGTAACGGTCCGGATCAGTCGCTGGCGAGCCCATCAGGAACTCGCCGCCCTGGATGACGGCCATCGTTTGACCTTGGGTGGTCACGTACCACTGGCGCTGGTCGGTTGGTTTCCGAGCCGCCAGTTGCTTGTCGGTTTCCACCAGGGCTGTGTCAAGCTCCACCACGTCCGCCTTGTGCCCCCACTGGCACAATAGCCAGCGCACCGCCGCATGCAGGCCCGCGTCCGGATGATCATGGTATATCGCCAACAGCTTTTCAATCAGCGAGTCTTGGTCGGTCGAAGGCAATTGTTCCAGGTCAAACTCGCCCAAACACAACGCCAACGCGCGGCGAACCGAGATCTCTTCCGACGCATCGAGCAATCTATTCGACAGCACTTTCGGATCCACTTGCAAAGGACATACCCGATGGATCAGGTAGCTGCGCGCGCGCGGGTCCGGACTGTGCCGGAAGACGGGGCAGACGGGCATCGGTTTGTTCAGCTTCAGCAGCGCCACCGCCGCATTGGCCTGACGTTTGGCGAGCGATTCTTTCGCCGCTTCCGGAATCAGCGGACGCTGCCAGACGGTCGCCGTAACAAGCGTGGGAAAGTTTCCCGACATAGGTCCCATATGATCCCTGGGACCTATCTGGTGTGGCGCCGACGGCGTGGGCGGGTCGGAAGACGCGCCCACAGCACTCTCCTTGAAGTCGCAGACAGCGATCGACGCCGGGCGGTAGCCTTGGTCGATCAGCTTCCGGCAGCGGGCAAGCTGATCCGCGGGGGACAGACCGTGAACCTCGGTCGACTCCAGTGCCGTGCTTTCCCGCCACAGGGCCGTGTAGCGCCGGTCCAAACCGCCTCCCTTGAGCAGCTCCACGAACTTGGCATTTGCGCCGAGCGGGTCAAAGTCCACATCGGTCTGCAAGGCCACGTAATCATCAAAGCCGCCCGCGATCGCGTTCTGGATCAGCTTAACGGCCTTTGCAGTGTACGCCTCGCGCTTCTTCACATCGTCAACCGCCTTGGACGCAACACTATACGCACGGGCCGCCCAGATCAGGAAATCCGAATCCTTCTCGTGTTTGGCAACGCCCTCTTCTAGACGCTTGGCCGCGTCGCCGCCGGTCCCCAAGTACGCAGCAACCACCAGGTCGGCAAAAGCCTTGTTGCCGTCGCTGTCGGACAACTTCAGGAACTCCGCAAGCGCCTTTTCCGCTTCTTCTTTCTTGCCCAGGCGAGCGAGGACCAATGCCATGTACTTGTGCGGCACGGCCTCAGATTCGTCTTTGCCGGTGAGCCAATCAAGATCCTCTTGCGCCTTTTCGTCAGCACCCAAACGGTAGTTGGCCACGGCACGTTGGAAACGAGCCGACTTATCGTCCGGCTTCGTCGCCAGCGTTTTTTCCGCGGCCTCCAGTTGCCGAGTGTAACGCTTCTCCGTGCTTTCAGGCTTCGCCGCGCGGTCGATTCCCACGTCCGTTTGCAACAGGCCCAGATGTAACTCGCCCGAGTAGTCCAGGCCCGGCCTGACGTACAATGTCGAAGGCTTTTCCGCCTTGCTGCAAATGACCGAGACGAGCGTCTTGTCATCTGGTGTCGTCACGGCGTTGTAGGTGTCGATCTGTTTGAAGCCGGCTTGGTCCAGCTGCAGCTGGACTTCCGACCACTGCTCCGAAGGCACTCCGACGAGCAACTGGCGTGCCGCCGGCTTGCCGGTCGCTTGCGTCCACAAAGCGGCGAATTTCACCCCACGTTTGCCGTCGGTGTCTTGAGTAATGAAACCGGCGATGTCGATGGCCTGCCACTGGTCGGCTTGCAACTGCTTGTTCTCGGCACGGATTTCGTGGACAGTCCCCGTTTTCATCTGCCATGGGCGGCCGTCTCGTGTCCAGACGGCGGCGACTTGTACGGTTTTCGCCGTTGGATAGGGCCGAATGCGCAGCGGGCGATAACCGGATGTGCGCAATGATTCGACGACGTTCTGGAAGTCTTTCAACAGCATTGTCTGGCAAAATGCAAACCGTTCCGCTAATACGCCCTGGGCGTCGCGGATCTTCTGGACGACGGACGCGTCGGGCACTATCCAAGCTGGATCAAGCGGTAGATCTTGCCAGTCGAACGTCAGTTTCTCGGCAAGGCACGACTCCAGGACCGGTATCGCGGGTGCCGATTCGGCTTCGATCAATGGAAAGAAGACACCGAACTGGTTGTCGCTGGCATACTGGATCGTTTCGGCCAGTGTTTCCGGGGCTTCGGCCGCGTAGGCGGCCAACAGATCGGTGGCCAACGTCCGCTCGGTCGATGTCAGTGCGACATCATGACATGCATCGGCCAACGCCGGTGCCAGAACGTCTTTCACCGGCCCGAGTGCCTGCTGCCAATAGGCGACGAACGCGGGCCGCACGTGGATCATCTGGCTCGCAACGCGCTTGGCCACCTGCTGCCACGTTGGGTTGGTGCCGTCCATCACGGCCAGCGCGCAGGCCGCCCGAAGTTGCCGGGGCCCCTCTGCCTGGTCCGTCTTCCGCATAATCGCCCAGAGTTGATCGGTGAGTTGTTTCTTATGCGGCAACAGCGCATCGCGAACGACGACCACTTCGTTGGGGGCGGCGGCAAGCAGCCGCTTGTACAGATAATCGACTTGGCTGGAATCGACCGGCAACAGGGCGAGCGCCAGCTTCAGTTTCTCGGGCGAGTCGTCCTCGGCCTTCTGATATTCCTTTTTCAGGAGCGGAGCCGCCCACTGGCGATAATCGTTCATCTCCTTGACTATCGCCGGCACCTGCTGGATGTCGGCCTTCGTCAACGCCGTCACCAGACCTGCTGCGCGTGTGGCGTTTTGGTTTTCCAAGTTCTCCGCGGCAATGCGTTGCCGCTCGGTCACGATGTCATGGCGAATCTTCAGTCCGGTTGCCGTCGCGGCGAGTAGCAGGCCGACGCCTACCAACGTGCGAATACCATGCAACAAGCCCGACCTGCGCATCATGCGGCGTTGCGGTTCGGTCCAGTTTTTTCGCCGCGTCAACAAGCGGATATTCAGATATTCCCAGACCTTGGGGAGATACCGGTTTTCCGGTTTCGCCGTCCACTGGGCCGCCCGCTCGGTCAATCGCAGTTCGGCGCGACCGCGGCGGGTTTCTTTTTGCTTGCGCGTGAGCCAGTCGCGTAGTGAAGGAACCAGGTAGTCGTGGGTCAATTGATAGTACCGTGTGACGGGCGCCGCCGCGTGCAACGCAGGGTGTGACAAGATCGCCGTCGAATCTCTACCATCATCCGCATCCACGGTGGCGATCGCCGGCACACCAGAATGTGCTGTCGCACGGTCATCGTTGCCCGCGGGAAACGTCGGCGTGATCAAGCGAACTTCACGATCCAGAATCCGAATGACTTCTTCGAAGTCCCGATTGCGGTTCGCATAACCGGATACGTCCAGCAGCTGCGCATACGATCGCATACTACCTTTGATATCACTGTCGCCTTCGGGTAAGAGTGATCTCAGGATGGCCTGAATGGCGTTTTGATGATAGCGGTGCGCGGCGGGAGCTGTTGACGCACTGAACGTTTCCTCCAGGAACGTCACGCCCAGTCCGGCCGTTCCCCCAACTTGTCTCAGTGTTGCCGTATTCCACGGTTTGCCTTTCAGCATGTCGGCGAACAACGCCAGACGCACGCAGATGATCTTGCCGTCGCGCGCCAAACCTTCCACCGCTCTGTCGAGAAAATGACTCTGGTCCTTGGACAGTTCCGCCACCTCATCCGGTAACCGGCCATAGGCACGGCCGAACTCGGCGAGTACCTTGCGGGCGTGTAACGGGTCGAATAGATCGACCAATGCACTGTTTTCTCCTTCAAGCAAGCGAATTTCCAGGTCCTGCATGAAGCGGCTGGCTGCCGACCAGAAATCATCGCGCACCAACACCACGCACTGCACCCGCCCGCCGTCGCAATGCCGCAGTGCCTGGACCAGCTGTGTATCCTCCTCGCCACGCCGCGCGTGCAGCCACTGCTCGAACTGGTCCAGCACGATCAGAGTCTTCCGGCCGTGGGGCGTCCAATATCCTTCGCGCACGCCGGCCAGAAGTTCAGGCAGTGCCACGTCATCGGGAATCCCGTCGACATGTCTGCGCAAGCCCTTGAGCAAACGAACTTCCGTCTCGTCGGGCGTTGCCTCGACGTAGATCGATGTGACGTGAGAGGCCAGCCGGGGCAATAGCCCCGCCTTGACCAGCGAGGACTTGCCGCAGCCGCTCGGGCCATAGATCAACCCGACCGCGAACGTGTCGTTCGGATCGGGCTGCTCGATGCGCGTTTTCCAGAACCGAATACTTTCGGGCAATCCGTCCCGATCCCGAGGGCCCGGCAACAGGTCCAGAAAGAAATTGGCATCGTGGGCGTCAAACGATCGCAAGCCTTTGGGGACCACGCGCGACGGGGCTTTCGCCTCTTTGGCCGTCTCTTGTTGCCCGGCGTCACGTGTCGAACCGGCTGCGGTTCCCGGAACCGGCTGCAGCCATACTTGCAGGTCGTCCGTCAACCCGGCCGCCGAGCTGTACCGCGCAGTGCGCCGCTTCTCCAGACACTTCAAGCAGATCCGTTCCAACTCGGATGAAAGCTCGGGCTTGATCTGCCGAAGG
>CAZSOG010000549.1:0-4694 GCA_964607555.1 uncultured Pirellulaceae bacterium
TATTTATTGGACGAGTGCGTCTCCGCTTCACATCCGCCAAAGGCGGATGCCACCCCTCTTGGGTTGCGGGCGGAGCCCGCGTTAGATTCTTAGGCTGTAGGATGCGCGCACCGTGCGCGCATGTTTCGAAGCGAACAACGGGTGCGCTGCGGAACAAGGGCGTACTCCCTTGTGGGTTGCGGGCCTCCCGCATTAGACTGTTAACTCACAACCCAGGGGCGCCCGACTAACATGCTGGTATGGCGAGGAGCGTTTGATGAGAACTAGTATTTTGCATGATTGCAGACAACTGCGGATTCGAGCAAGAGCCGGCCGATTGCGTGGGCTGCGTGATTGCCTCGGCTTCATGGAGACGGGAATCATATGCTTCATAGCGACGTGGTTGTGCTGTCTCGACAGCTCCGTCATGGCAGACGCAGCTCCGAACCCGACGCGAGTTAGCATCGTGCAGGCGCCGGTCGGAGGTTTTGTGCCCGACGTGGTCATGGACGCCGAGAACGTACTGCACATGGTCTATGCCCGCGACCGGAACGCCTACTATGTGCGGTCAGTCGATAACGGTGCGACATTTAGCCGTCCTGTTCGGATCAACACGGGTGCAACGGTTGAATATAGAATGGGCGAACGTGGCCCGAAATTGGCCGTCGGTCGCGACGGCGTTATTCACACGGTCTGGGCCGACTTCTGGGCTCCCGGTGTGAAGACGTATGTTCGTTATGCCCGCAGTCTTGACGCGGGTGCATCGTTCGAGAAGTGCCAGACCGTTTCTTCGAACAGCGGCGTGGATGGTGTCACATTGACAGCGGACGGTGCCGGTCACGTAGTGGCTTTCTGGCACGTCAACAGTCCCGCGCAAGACAACATACCCTCGGCGACATGGCTCCACATGGCAAGATCGGGCAACAATGGTGCCACATTCAATCCTGACGAGCGGGTCAGGATCACCAACCATGGAGGACTGGCATGCTCGATGTGCATGATGCGTGCGCGCATCGGCACGGACGGCAAGGTGTACTTGGCATTTCGGTCAGCCGAGAAGAATGTCCGTGATTTCTTCGTGCTCAGCAGCCGTGTGTCTGACAACAAGTTCACGGCCATCCGCGTTAACCGGGACAATTGGTATCTCGAGAAGTGCCCCATGTGTGGTCCTGAACTGTCGATCGGTCCGAACGGGAGACAAATCTGCGCCTTCATGAGCCGCCACAACGTCTATTGGGCCATCTCGGATAAACACGTCGCCGAATTCAAACTGCACGTAGCGACGCCCGCCAACGAGATGGATGAGATCTATCCGACGGCTCTCGCCAACCGACGCGGCGATGTATTGTTCGTCTGGCAAGTCGGGCCGATGTCAACGACCGGCAAGGCGACCGTCAAATGGGCGCGCTACACGCTCGACGGCAAACCCACTGGCCAACAGGGCACGATCGGTAGGACGACCTCCGGGACCAAAGCGACAGCATTCGTTGGCGGCGACGACAACTTCTATATCGTCACAGCAGCCAAGTGACTGGGCCGCCCAACATGGCTCGAGGGGAATGAACGAATAGCGAGCATCAGTTCTGGCAACTCGTGGGACTCGACACATGGCACACGGCGACGAAGCAATCAGATCGTTACGCGAGGCACTAGACGTTTCTCCGGAAAATATCCCGTTGCGCATCCATTTGGCGCGCGCACTTAGCGGATTGGGCCGGTTCCAGGAAGCGGAACAGGAGGATCGCGAGGCGTTATCGAGAGCCCCGGACGATGCGTCTGTGAAGGTCGGCCTGGCCGAATGCTACTATCAACAGGGCAAGAACAGTCCCGCGATGGTGGTTGTCGAATCACTCGTCGGCAAGCGCGGCACATCGGCCGAGACGTATGTTTTGTATGCCCGGTTGCTGCTCCGCGAAGGCAAGGTTTCGGACGCGGTAGCGCAGTACAAGCTGGCCCTCGAAATCAACCCCGATGCGGAGGATCCGGAGTTGAGCGACCGGTTGGGCCTGGTTCCGGAGCAGGAGGCGGGGGAGGTATTCGAGGGCCGCGTGCGCGAATCCTGGGGCGAAGCACCGACCGGCGAAGTCGAGGCCGACATCGAGCGACCGCAAATCACGTTCAACGATGTTGGGGGAATGCAACCGCTCAAGGAAGAGATCCGCATGAAGATCATCTTCCCGTTGACCCATCCGGAAATGTATGCGGCGTACGGCAAGGAAATCGGGGGTGGCATTCTGATGTACGGGCCACCCGGCTGCGGCAAGACCTACCTGGCGCGGGCCACGGCGGGAGAAATCCAGGCGGGGTTCCTGACGATCGGCATCAACGACGTCCTGGACATGTGGGTCGGCAACAGCGAGCGCAATCTGCACGCGTTGTTCGAACAGGCGCGCACGAATACGCCTTGCGTGCTTTTCTTTGATGAAGTTGATGCTCTGGGTGGTCGTCGCAGCGATATGCACAGCGGCAGCGGGCGGCAGTTGATCAACCAGTTTCTAGCCGAAATGGACGGTGTACAAAGCTCGAACGAAGGCGTGTTGATCCTGGCGGCGACCAATGCGCCCTGGCATGTGGATCCCGCGTTTCGCCGTCCGGGACGGTTCGACCGTGTCCTGTTCGTACCGCCACCCGACCTTGGCGCGCGGGCTGAAGTCGCGCGGCTCCACTGCCTGGGAAAACCGCAAGATCGTATCGATTTCGAATACGTGGCCAAGAAGACCGAGCAATTTTCCGGCGCCGACCTGAAGGCGACCATCGATGTGGCCGTGGAAGCCAAACTGCGCGAAGCGATGAAGACGGGGACCCCCGGGCCGCTGACGACCAAAGACCTGCACGCTGCCGCGAAGCGTCTGAAACCGACAACGCGCGAGTGGTTCTCGACGGCGCGCAACTACGCACTTTATTCCAATCAGAGCGGCATCTACGACGACGTGCTCGAATACCTGAAATTGAAATAGGTTCTCTCGGCCAATGAACAGTCCTCGTTTCGAACGCGCGCGACTCTTGATCGCACAATCTCGCCATGAAATGGCGGAACAGGAGCTGCGTCACGTATTGTTTGACGAGCCGAATAATCCCGTCGCGCATTCGCTACTGGCCGTCTGTTTGGTTGTCCGCGACGCGTATCAGGAAGCCACGTCCGAAGCGCAACAAGCAATCCATCTCGCGCCGGACCTGGCATATGTCCATTTCGTGCTAGCATGGGTTATGCGCGAGCGTAACCGCCTGCCCGAAGCGGAAGCGGCGATCCGCGAGGCGACCGCCCTGGACCCCGACGACGCGGAGCACTTCGCGCTGCAAGCGTCAATCTTCCTGCAACAGAAAAAGTGGCGTCCCGCGCTGGAGGCAGCGGAACAGGGCATGGCCATCGATCCGGAAAGCGTCCGGTGTGCCAATCTGCGCGCCACGGCACTCACGCAGCTTGGCCGTCGCGAGTCCGCCACCGAAATGCTCGAATTGGCGTTGCGGAAAGATCCGGACAACGCGCGCACGCATGCCAACTTGGGCTGGGTCAAACTGGAACAAGGCCGCCATGCCGAGGCCTTGGAACACTTTCGCGAGGCGCTGCGCCTGGATCCGGAATCGGACTGGGCACGGGCGGGCATCGTCGAGGCGCTGAAAGCACGCCACGTCATCTATCGTCTGATGCTCGGCTACTTCTTTTGGATGTCGAAGTTGAGTGGAAGAACTCAGTGGATCGTTATTCTCGTCGCCTATTTCGGCTATCGGTTCCTGCGCGCAGCGGCCCAAAACGCGCCGCATCTGGCGGTCTGGATTCAACCCGTCTTGTGGCTCTATATCGTGTTTGTCTGGCTGACCTGGACGGCCACTCCGCTGTTCAATCTGATGTTGCGGCTGAATCGATACGGGCGTCTGGCACTGTCGCGTGAACAAGTTGTCGCATCCAACTGGGTGGGCCTTTGTTTGCTCGGCGCGGTCATCCTGTTGGTGGCGGGTTTGCTCTTCCAGATCGAGGTCTTGTTGCTTGCCGCGTTGATGGGCGCCGTTTTCGTGCTGCCCGTCTCAGCCGTACACAAACTTCACGATGGCTGGCCGCGCCACGTGATGAACGGGTGCGTGCTGGGCCTGCTCGCGTGCGCCGTGATCAGTACGGCCGCTCTATTGGCGATCCCGTCCTTCGGCCCGCTGGCCGAGTTCATCGGCACCACGGCCGCGATGCTGTTCTTTGTCGGTGTGTTCGCCTCCCAGTTCCTCGCCATCGGACTCGCAAGCTGGACTCCGCGCCACTAGTTCGAATCCGCGAATCCGGCGGCAGGTCTATTTTTTCTTTTGGCTGCCATTGGTGTCGTCGGTGCGGAGTAGAGGTAGCCGTCTGAGAGCCAGACGCCGGTCCGTCACGGTGATCGCCGCGCCTGCAACCAAGTCGCTTTCCGTTGCTTTCACGACTTGCTAAATGATCCGTGCCGCATCGTCGCCTTTCAGACCCTGCATGCGGATACGGATTACCGAAGGAGACAAAGCGTTAGACAACGCAAGCAGGGCATGGAAGTCGGAATCGAGTGTGACAACAATGGCGTCCCGGTTCCAGCCTTCCTCGAGGATCGCTTCATCTGAAGCCGTCACGAGCCCCAGGCTTCCGACGTGCTCGGCTTCCAGGCTCATGCCTTGAAGATGCTGAACCGTGGAACGTGGCAGACCTGGGAAAAGGTGCCACGCCACTTCTTGTGGCAATCCAGGCAAACGAGGAAGACGCA
>CAZSOG010000550.1:0-4684 GCA_964607555.1 uncultured Pirellulaceae bacterium
GGGCCTGATGGGCTCCGGTGGCGGCATGATGGGCTCCGGCGGCGGCACATCGGGAATGATGGGTGGTATGATCGGGCAAGGGCCGGCAGTTGCCGAGTCTCGGCATATTGTGATTGTCAAGGCACTGGCACCGTATCGCAAAGAATCGGACGAATTCGAGCGTGTTCTGGGGAATGCGGTCGGGTATCAGCCGATGCGTGATCGACCGCGGATTGTGTTCTTTCAGGCCCAGCGCGCCGATGTGACGGCCGACCCGAGCAAAACGCCGGACGAAACGCAGTGGAAAAGCGTCACGAATCCCAAGCATGCCCGCCAGATGATGATTGACGAACGTTGGCACGGAACGATGGCCGAAGTGGCCGACCCGCGCTACGTTGATCCGAACATCACCATGCCGATACCGCCGATCATGTTGCGCTGCCTTGAGAACGAGTTGATTCACTCGGATATTCCCAAAGCAAAACAAGCGCTGCTCGCGCGCCAGCAACCGGGAGCGGAAGCCGGAAAGAAAGACGACTCGAAGACCGGCAAGAAAAAACCCGGCTCCGATCTGCCGGGTGGGGATCTGCCGGGCGGCATGGTGGGCGGCATGGGTATGCCCGGGATGCCGGGCATGGGAATGCCGGGGTCCGGATCGGGCATGCCGGGCATGGGCATGCCGGGCATGGGCATGCCGGGCATGGGCATGCCAGGCATGGGGATGCCCGGAATGTCCGGTGGCGAGTACGACGAAGGGCTGATGGGCAGCGGCGGCTACGGTGGTTACGGCGGGTACATGGGCAGTGCGGTACCGACCGAGGCGGTGCAGTACAAGCTGGTGCGTTTTTTCGACATGAGTGTCGAGCCGGGCCACGTTTATCGCTATCGCGTGCGGCTGTTTTACGAGGATCCGAACAATCCCAACACGGATCCGAAGAATGGGCTGGTGACGATTCCCCCGGCGCGCCGGACGCTTGCCGATAAAGTGCTGCAACGGCTCAACAAACAGAAAGAGGATCCGAAGCAGAAGGATGCGTATTACGTGATTACGCAGTGGAGCACGCCGAGCGACCTGGTGGAGCTGCCATCCAATTCACGGTTGTTTGCTGGGCATGTGGCGCCAGAGCGTTTTGCGACGGGGGTTGGTGGCGTATTGGTTCCGCAGAGCGAGCCGAAGGGTACGGTTGCCGCCGTCGGTTGGGATGAAACCCTGGCGGTTGACGTGGCGGCGGAGCGGTCCGCATATCGCGGGTCCGTGTTCAATTACACGAGCGACTTCGACGTGCTCGACCCCGTGACGCTGGCGATCAAGCTGCTGAAAGATTTTCATTTACAGAACAACATCCAGGTATTGGACTTGCAAGGTGGCGAGGACCTGCCCGGTGACCGCCAGAAAAAGGTCGTTTCCGAAGGCGAGTACCTGTTGTTGGATGAGGAAGGCAACCTGGTGGTGCGGAACGAGTTGGATGACACGAAACCGTTTCGGTTTTACACATTCGCCGACGAGCCGGTGCAAACGACGACGGGCACCTCTGGTTACGGGGACATCGGCGAAGGTGGTGACATGGGCATGCCTGGCATGAGCGGTCCGGGGCTCGGCATGCCGGGAGTCAGCGGTCCTGGAGCGGCAGGGAACAAGGGGCGCGGCAGGCGCCGACGGTGATATTTGCTTTCCTGTTTTAGCTGGTTACTCGGCTTTAACGCCCCGTTTGATGCGGGGCGTTTTTTTTTTGAAAAACGCGCGAATTGGTATTGACTGTTTTTTTTTCTGCCAGTATTTAACCGCTCTCTTCTACCAACATTTTCCCTGTCAACGGTTGTCGAAACCCATCAGCGGCGACCAGGCAAAACAGCTCGTCGTTAAAACCAGGCTCATCCTCCACGTGCGACCGAGTCCATGACATGGCTCGGCGCGCCAGGCGCATGGACGCGCGACGGCTGGAGCGTGCCGCCGGATCGTTTCCGGCCGCATTCGAGGGGTTTCGTGCATCTCGAAGAAGGAGAAGCGCGTTGAGAGCGACCGCGAAACGACTTGGTTGGTGCGTGGCCTTCGGGCTCACGCTGTGTGTATCCGCGGCATCGGCCGGCCCTTTAAGTTTAAGTGGCGCGATCGGTGCTCAGGCTTCCTGGCTAGCCGTGGGCCAACTCGGCTCGAGCAACCAGGCGGAGAACCGCCGAGTAGCCCAACAGTGGCTGCGTAAGGCGCGCGAGGCGATGACCAATGGAAATCTCGACCTTGCGGAGTATTATCTTCAGCGATCGGAAAAACTGAATGTTCAGTATGATTCCGTGTTCGCACGCTTCAAGGACACGCCAGCGAAAGTGCGCAAGGACTTAACCGCGTTGCGCGCCAAGAAAGGACAGCCGGCGTCGAGTCCACCATCGGCCTTGTCGAAGCTGCTGCACCGAACGGGTCAAGGCGCGACTCATTCACCACCGGCCGACAAGTACGGCGCGGCCACGACGCCGGTTACCGGCGTACAGCCGTCCACCGCGTCGCGGCCGAATCAGGCGGCGTCCGCGGATCGATCCAAACGATCCGCCGAGTTGTTGCTCGGGGCGCGCCAGGCGATCGCCCAGGGCGACACGAAACGTGCCGATCTGTTGCTCAAGCAAACGCGTCAGCTCGGCCTGAAGTACCCGCTCAATGCGGACTCGCCGGACAAGGTGGCGACCGTTCTCCACCAGGCGGAGCAGTTCGCCAAGGGACCGCCGGCGGGCGTGCAGCCGGCGCAATACGCGCGGGATTTCGCGCAGTTCTTGATGGATCAATCGAGCGGGCTATTCGTCTATCGGCAGTACAATGATGCGCAACGTCTGGCGCAACAGGCGAAGGATCTTGGTGCGAAGTTCGGACAGTTCGATCGAACTCCCGATCAGCTGCTCAGGCAAATCGCCGAGGCGCAACGTCAAGCGGCGAGCGCGCATCGCAGTCTCGCCGATAATGCCGCCGGCACGCCCAAACGATTACCGACCGTCGGCGGGGCCGTCAACGATAAGAAAGCGGAAGCCTTGCGATTGGTCGCCCAAGCACGTGCCGCGCTGGACCGTAATGACCTCGCGGCCGCGCGGCAACTGGCGGAACGGGCCCAAGGTATGGTCCCCGACTCGGCGTTCCGGGAAGGTGATACGCATCCCTGGGAGATCTTGTTGGAAGTCAATCGAGCGATCAATCGGCGCGGGCGTGTCATGCCCGCCGGGAATTTCCCGGCGCAGCGAGGGCTCGCCAATAACGCGGCTCCCAATTCGCGTTATCCGGTGGCACAAGGCGTCTACAACCCGGCCACCGATACGTCGCGACTGGTTCCAGCACAAGCCGCGCAACCGACGCCGGCAACCCCCGCCGCGACCGGACCGGGCCAACGCCTGTTCCAAGACGGCGTGCGGGCACTGGAAAAGCGTGAGCGCGACACCGCGATGCGCGCCTTCAAGGAAGCGTGGAAATACGAAAAGGACTTGGACCCCGAAACCCGGCAACAGCTTCAGGATAAGCTGATCCTGTTGCAGGCCAATGCGGCGCCAAGTCCGTCCGCGTCCGGCGCGTCACCCCTTGCCGCCGTCGACGCCAAACAGCAACTGTTGCGTCAAAAACTGTATCGTGAAATCACGAGCGAACGCGCCGAAGCACAGAAACTGAGCGTGAACGATCCGAAAGGAGCACTGGAACGACTCAAGAAACTGCGCGACCGCGTTGGTCAATCGGAAGTTGATCCCGGTTCCAAGAAACAACTGCTGACACTCGTCGATCGGAATATCGACAGCCTGCAGAAGTACATCGACACGAACCGTGCCGACATCGAGTTGGCCGAGCAAAATCGTGACGTGCTCGACAGCGTCGCGTTGGACGGCCAACGACGCCAGGAAATTCGCGAGAAACTGGCCGAGCTTGTCGAACAGTTCAACCAGTTGCTTGATGAACAGCGGTATCCGGAAGCGGAGATGATCGCCAAGCAGGCACGCGAACTGGATCCGGAAGCGGCCGTGGTTCAGAACCTGATGTGGAAGAGCCGTTTCATTCGCCGCATGCATGAGCAGATGTCGATCGACAGCGCCAAGGAAGAAGGCTTCTACGGCGGCATGACGTCCGCACTGGCCTCGTCCGTGCCGATGGACGATCGTGAACCGTACCAATTCGGCCAACCCAAGGACTGGGAAAGACTGTCGCTCAGTCGCAGTTCGCTACTGGAACAACGCCGCCAAACGATGACGGAGGCGGAGATTGAAATCCAGAAGGCGATGAAAAACAAGGTCGACGTGAAGTTCGAATCACGTCCGTTGTCGGAAGTCATGGATGTGCTGAGCGAGTTGTCCGGGGTGCCGATCGTGTTGGATCCCGTCGGGCTGGCCGCCGAAGGGGTCACCAGTGAAACACCGGTGACGATTCGACTGAACCAGCAAATCTCGCTCCGCAGTGCCTTGAACCTCATTCTGGAACCGCTCCGCTTGAGCTACGTTCCCAAGAATGAAGTGCTGCAGGTCACTAGCGAGCAAACTCGAGATTCGAATACTTATACCAAGGTCTACAATGTCGCGGACCTGGTCATTCCGATCCCGAATTTCACGCCCGGTTATAATACCGGGCTGGCCGGCGCGATCCGTTATGCCCACGAGACGCTGGGCTACGGCGGCAACATGCCGTCACTGGGGCGAATCCCCTTGACGGTCGCCGCCAACCAGGGCGCGGGCGCCTCCAACGCGTCCGTAC
>CAZSOG010000551.1:0-4679 GCA_964607555.1 uncultured Pirellulaceae bacterium
GTGCGTATCCTCTTCCGGTCCGCGCCATTTTCTCCGCATGACTCCCCCTGCTGTGCGCAACGAACTCTCGACATTACAGTAGCCCCAATTTACCCATCTTCCGGGGTTTTCAACAGCCCAGTCTGCGTGTGGGTGGCGAACGCTGCCGGCTTGCGCCTCACATCATTCTGCCTCCATTATTTTGCCAACCTCCCTTGACAACGGCCGAAACTCAACACGATGGTTGTCTAAGTTGCCCCACTGAATATAAGACAGCCTCGTATGGCCAACGATGGCCAACTTTCGGAATTACCCAAATTGCCAAAACGGAGGCAGGGGTCGTTTCCACCTTGAGCGATCCGCGTCGATCGATTATAAACCTGCGCCGAAAAATGTGCGAAGGTTTGGGCGTTTGTTTCCGGTTCTTGCATTGTGGGTTTGTCATGCGAGTCGTTCTTCCATTGCTATGCGCCGTTAGCGCGTTCGTCACGGCCCCGGCCTGCCGCGCGGATGACGCGTTTCCGTATACGGCGCGGGTCGCACTTGATCAGATTGAAATGCGCTGCGGGCCTGGTTGGGACTACTACGCGACTGGCGTGCTGCAACGTTCGGCAGACGTCGAGGTATACCGGCGTGAACCGGGCGGTTGGCTCGCGATCCGGCCTCCGGAAGGCAGTTTTAGTTGGGTGGCGGCGCGCAATCTCGAGTCAACCCAACAGGCTGATGTCATGCGCGTGTCGACCGATGGCGTCGTCGCCTGGGTCGGGTCATCGATCGCCCAAGTGTCGCAGCATAAATGGCAAGTGCGACTGAAGCAGCATGAACTGCTCGAAGTCCTTGGTAAACAAGCGGTTGCGATTGGACCGGGGTTTGCAATCGAAACCTACTATAAAGTCGCGCCGCCCGCCGGAGAGTTTCGATGGATTCATGCCAAGTACGCGCGACCGCCGACGGCCGGTAGCCATCAGGTCAGCCAGTCGACCATTGAAGTCACCGGTTTTCAACCGGCTGCGAAGATACCGTCACCCGGTGCCGCGTCGTCCCAGCCGACCTGGACTGCCGTCACGAAGTCGATCGACGGACTGAAGCCTGTCGACGGACCATCATCCGCGGAACTTAGTGAGCGAGTGGAACAACTGAACCTCGAGCTGGGGATGCTTGTCAGCCGTCCCATGGAACAGTGGAATCTGGACGACTTGCGCGCTCGAATTGCCAAGATCTCGGGGGCCGCGGAGGGCACTCGGTGGGCCGACTCGGCGCGCGAATTAGCGCGTCGCGTTCGAGATTTTGACGATTTGCAGCGGCGTTACCGCAAGATGTTGGAGCATGATTTTTCGAACACGCGTGACGAGCGTCCCGGCGTCTCGGCCGCCCCTCGATTGCTCGACTCCAATCACGATGATTCGACCGATTCAGCTGCCGACGACCAGGTGGACCCGGTCGCCGCGTTTGAAGTGTACCGACCGAACGACTTCGATGCCGAGGGATGGTTGGTCCCGGTCCATTCGACGAAACGGATCGCGCCACCTTTCGCCGTATTGGACGACGACGGCCGTGTTCGCTGTTACGTGTCGCCGTTGCCCGGCCTTAATCTGCGTCGCTACCAGCGGAAGTACGTCGGCCTTTACGGTCAGCGGCGTTTCGTCAAATCATTGCGTGCACCGCACGTCACCGCTGAACGAGTCGTTAAACAGAAGCACGAGCCACGTGCCGACTGAAAGGACGATCCGGCGGAGCGGCGTGTAGTGCAAAATCATGAACACGACCCCTGCCTCCGTACGCGTCTCGCGCCATCTCCTTACGCCGAAGGCGTTACACAAAGAGAATGGCAATCCGCGACACCGCTCATCAGCTCGACGCGCAACAAAATTCTCTGCAACGACTTAGCGTTTCTATACAGCCCAGTCACGGCCTGGGCCGGTTGTGTCCTGGATAGGGCTTTGCGGTGGATGTGCATGGTGGGTTCAGCGACGCAGCATGTTATTTCCCGCTTGATCCCATTGTTGCAATTGGGCCCGCAGGTGTGGATCGGATTCGGTTTGCTGCATCTCCGCGAGTCGACGGTGAAGTGCCGGGTCCTGCGCGGTTGCCATCCGCGCGGCGGCAGCGCGCCGCACACGCACATCAGAATCGTCGCTCAACCAGATCAGCCACCGCGTCTGGGGCACCGGCAAGCGGTCCAGAACCTGGACCAGACGCAGGCGCGTGTCCGCATCCGCGCGGTTCAGCTTTTGGCCAAGTTCCAATTCGACCCGATTAAACCCGCGTCGGGCGAGTTCGATTGTCGCCGCGTACTCCGTCTGTGAACCGGAACCATCCAAACGCCGCACCAGTTCAAAGTCGGATAGGGCATTGGCGGACTGAGCGTCAACGGGAGGCGGGCGATGTGCCGAATTGTTCGCTCTCGGACTGGTGATCGACGCGGTCGGATCGGCAATGTCAACGTTTTGGGGCGCCCGCGACTCGGGCACGACCGTGCCGGGCAGAATGTTCGGTTCCCGTTGGTCTGACTCGGGGAATAGCTCCCGTGGCAGCTCATGCATGGGCGGCGGCGCCAAACGCGGCTCGTTTGCCGGTGCCAAAGGGACTTGCGGACTGGCTGCCAGTGACGGTGGCAGCGGTGGCAACTCGACCGCCTCAACGGGCAGACCACCACCGGGTAACGCGGGCGGTTCAATGGGCTGGGGGAGGTCGACGCCATGCGGGACCGCATCATTGGCGGCGGCGGTCGGCTGAGTCGGGGGCTTCGATTGTGGCGTGGCGGCCACCTGCCCACCTGCCACTGATAGGCTCGCGTTGACCCAGCGTTGGGCGACCCGCTCGCAATCGGTGATCACTTGCACCGAATCGGTCGTCGAGTCCACCACGGGCCACTGCAAGATGCGCCGGGCCAGGTCGGCGGCAGTCGCCAACGCTGCCGGTGCCATGTGGTCGGCGCGCCGCGCCAGCAATCGTGCCATGATCGCGACGCGCGCACTCGACTCCTCCGGCGAGAGAAGCTGCCACCGATCCAATTGTTGATGCAGTAATTGGCCGGCGACGGTTGATAACTCCGGACGGCCGTCGACCAAAAGGTCCACCAGAACTTCGGTGCCGCCATGGTCAAACTGCGCGATCTGGCGGAGATACGCAATGGCCTGCGGTTCTGGCAACCCGACGAGTTTTGCACGCCAATGGCGTGCGAGGATCGCTTCGGGAGCCAGGCGATCGGCGGCCAGCCAGACAGCGACGGCTGCCAGGGTGGCGAGCAACATGGTACCGATGATAAGCGGTTTTCGTCGTGGTTTCATGACGCGTGCGTATGCCCTCATTCTGGAATGAATGAGAGGCTGTCGTCCCATTCGGGTATGTGTGGGGCGGCCGGGTCGGCCGCTTCTCTGACGGACTGCGCGGTCCATCATACGTCGTTCAGACGCGTGGCGGATTGTCGTGTAACGCACTTTCGCACGCAAGGTCAATTGCCGTTGCCCGCAAACTTTGCCCCATTTCACGAGCTTACTCGTCCCGGCAGGCGGTATGCGATTTCAGTCGGATTTGGCCCCTTTTTAACTGTTGCACACAGGCGATGGAAACCGAAAAACCCATATGACCGGCAAATATTGCCTCACCGTGATACTGGGCCGCGTGCGGGCGGCGTGTCGCTCGGCGAGTTACGCCGAGGTTGGATTGGGATGGTGCGGCGGTGACGCGAGTGCCGTGAACGCGTAGTTTACGTGCTGTGCCGGCCGGGCTGCGAAGGGGGGAAAATGGGGATCAACGTCTATTCACGTTTTGACCAGGTCTGCTCTGACAAAATACCACTGGAACCAATCTTCGACCGGGCGCCGGTACCGACGCGCCGGCAGTTTCTGAAATGGACTGGCGCGGGCCTGCTCGGTGCCCTGGTTCGTCCGGTCGGATTGCGCGCGGCGGTTGCCTCACCTGCACGCCCGAGTACGAGCCGCGCGTCTCGTCGAGAAGCGGTGGCGGCGATTCCGTTTGCGCGTCTAACGCGGCCACTCCGCGCGCGCATCCAGGCGGTGGTCGACAAGCCGACCGTCTACCGCAGGCTACCGATTCAAGTGATCGCATGTCACCCCGACCTGTTTGTCTTCATGGTTCGCTATCCCGAAGTGATTGTCAACATGTGGCAGCTGATGGGGGTCACCAAGGTCGAGATCAGTCGCACGGGGCCGTACAAGTACCGCGCGAAGGACGGCGCCGGCACGATCAGCGACGTCCAACTGGTTTACGGAACGCGCGAGAAGCACGTGTTTTTGGCGGAGGGGTATTACGACGGTCCGTTGGCGCCACGGCGCGTGACGGGGCGCTGCGTGCTTGTGTTGTCGTCGGCCTACTCCAAGGACGCGCGCAAGCACGACTACGTTTCCAATCGACTCGATGTGTTTGTCCAATTGGACAACGCGGGCGTCGAAGTGCTCGCCAAGGCCCTGCACCCATTCCTTGGCCGGACCGCGGATTCGAACTTCCGCGAGTCCACACGATTCCTCAGCCAGGTTTCCCAGGTATGCGAGTCCAATGGTCCCGGCGTTCAACAGCTGTGTGCGCGTCTGACCGCGGTTGATCCGAACGTTCGCCAGCAATTTTCCGAGCTTGCCAGCAGGGTCAACCAGGAAGCGGTTGTGCGCAAGATGATGGACGACACGGCGAATGGCCCGTCGGCGCGCCTCAGCGACCGCCCGAACGACGCCTCCGACATT
>CAZSOG010000552.1:0-4679 GCA_964607555.1 uncultured Pirellulaceae bacterium
TCATGCGTGTTGATCAGTGAAGATTAGTGTTCCCTGATAGCAAATGCCCCGAACGGCTACCTTATTTCTTATTTTTAATTTTTAATTTTTAATTTCTTATTTCTTTCTGTATTCTCCCTGGAGGAGTCCACAGATGCCACTCTGGCAGACCGTCCATGATCTGAGCGCCGACGCGGACGTGCTATGTCGGCGTCGCTACGGCGTGATTGAAATGGAGGACGAGCGACTCAAAGCGATCTACTTGCGACCCTATCCGAGAGTCATCAGTCTGTCCGGAGTGATTGTATTGGGGGGGCATGTGCACAATATGACTGAGGGGAATCGATGTTGGTTGTACTACAATCAGCCGTTGCGGCACGGTAACTTTCTGGTACTGAAGTATGTGGTATCCAGCCACGGGGGCACCTTTCGGACATTTCGCGGTGCCATGGTCGTGTTGGATGAAATCGCGCGTATCAAGCGTTCTGATGCGATCCTCTGTGAAGCGGCCAACCTGCGTCTTTCCGATCGGTTGGCACGCCGGTGGGGTTGGGAGCGGCATGTGCGATCGAGTCGTCGCCGCCACTTCATCAAGCGGTTTTACGGCCACTATCCCGCGCCGATCAACAGGGAAAGTTGGACTTAGCCATGGGGAAGAACCATGAAACGGCGGGACTTCTTACGCGCGGCCGCGGCCGCGACTTCTGTGGCGGTTACGCAGCTCGATGCGAAGGCCGCCCAACCATCGATGGATGGCGGCGCGGGTGACGACATGGTGAAGTCGTTTCCATTGGAAGAGCGGACGATTCCGCAGCTGCAGCACGACATGGAGCAAGGTCGATACACGGCCCGCCGGTTGGTCGAGCTGTACCGGGAGCGTATCGAGCAAGTTGACCGCGGCGGCCCGAAGCTGAACGCCGTGATCGAATTGAATCCGGAGGCCGAGGCGATTGCCGAGCGGTTGGACGGTGAGCGCGAAGCCGGCCACGTTCGTGGGCCACTGCATGGGATTCCCGTACTGATTAAGGACAACATCGGGACTGCGGATAAAATGATGACGACGGCCGGGTCGTTGGCTCTGGTCGGCGCGCGTCCCAAGCGCGACGCGTTTATCGTGAGCCAGCTGCGCCGTGCCGGCGCGATCCTCCTTGGCAAGACCAACCTGAGCGAATGGGCCAACTATCGATCGACCCATTCGACCAGCGGCTGGAGTGGCCGGGGTGGCCAGACTCGAAATCCGTACGCATTGGATCGCAACCCGTGTGGTTCGAGCTCTGGATCGGGGGCCGGCGTGAGCGCGAATTTATGTGCGGTCGCGATCGGCACGGAAACCAATGGTTCGATCGTCTGTCCCTCGTCGACCAATGGTGTGGTCGGTATCAAGCCGACGGTTGGGCTGGTCGGTCGGTCCGGGATCGTGCCGTTGGCACACAGTCAGGATGTGGCGGGCCCGATGGCGCGCACGGTGACCGATGCGGCGATCCTGTTGACTTGCATGGCCGGCGTTGATCCGCGTGATACGGTGACCCAGAACGACAAGAACGTCGGGTGTCAATACGCGGCCGATCTGTCGCCGGAAGCGTTGCGTGGCAAACGCATCGGCGTGGCCCGCAACTACTTCGGTTTCCATGCGCGCGTTGATCAGGTAATCGAACGGGCCCTCGATACCATGAAGCAACTGGGGGCGGTCCTGGTCGATCCGGCGAACGTGAACCGGAGCGGCTACGGGCGGTCCGGGGGGCTCGTGCTTTCGTACGAGTTCAAAGCGGACATCAACAAGTACCTGGCGTCGCTCGGTCCGGATGCGGCGGTCCACAATCTGGACGAGTTGATTCAGTTCAACGAGCAGCACCGTGATCGGGAAATGCCGTTTTTCGGGCAGGAGTTGTTTCTCATGGCCCAGAAGAAAGGCGATCTATCCACGCCGGAGTACCAAGAGGCGCTCCGACGCATGCACCGCGTTGCCCGGGACGAGGGGATCGATGCGACGCTCAAGGAACACTCGCTCGATGCGATCGTGGCACCGACCGGCGGCCCGGCTTGGGTTACGGATCTGATTCTTGGCGATCATGGGTCCGGTGGGAGCTCGACGCCGGCCGCCCGCGCCGGCTATCCGAACGTGACCGTGCCGGCCGGCGACGTCTTCGGATTACCGGTCGGCATTTCATTTTTCTCGCGTGCGTATTCCGAGCGCCTCTTGATCAAACTGGCATACGCATTCGAGCAGGCCAGCCGGTGCCGCAAACCACCTCGATTTCGCCCCCACGCACAACTCGACGCGTAGCTTCCACGGTCCGGCCAGAAAAATGTCGATTGACATTTTCAACAGGGGGTTCACAACCCAAGGGCCGGTGCGTGCCCGCGTACCTCGCGTATTTTGCGCATCTTGAATCACATCGCTTTGGTCTTGCACTGGTCTTGCACTGGATGTGGTTTTCGAGCAAACTACCCGCCCTTTGTCTTGACATGGGCCTGTGGATGTCGAGCGCGCCACGCCTGCTAATTCCATGCGGATTAGAAATCCATGACCTCGCTTTATTTTTTACGGCCGGTGTTTCTGCTTAGTTGCGCCCTCTGCGGGTGCGGCGGGTTGTGGCACCAGCACGACGGCATGCGTGGCGACGAGCAGGCGGTAGCCAGTCAGATTCCCAATCCACTTTACGTTCCCATGAGCGATCGCGAGTTCTTGTGGAATCAATTGGTGGACACGGTTGACGACTATTTCAGCATCTCGCGTGAACAGCGTGTGCGTTTGATAGGCGGAGTGTTGACGGAAGGCCAGATTGAGACGTTACCGCTCTCGGGCGCGACTTGGCTCGAGCCATGGCGCGAAGACTCGACGTACGGTGGTGAGCGACTGTACAGCACGCTGCAGTCGATGCGGCGTCGGTCGGTAGCGAAAGTGACGCCGCAAGCGGACGGTGGTTATCTCGTCACGATTCTGGTCTACAAGGAGCTGGAAGATGTCAGCCGGCCGGAGTTTTCCACGATCTACTCGGACGTACTCCGGAACGACGGGACGATCATCAAGCCTGAACAGCAGGACTACGCGAGGCCGGTGACTTTGGGTTGGATTCCGATGGGACGTGATTTTTCGCTTGAGCAGCGTATGCTCATGCACTTGCGTGGCCGTCTGGGACTAGTCAATGGAACGATCAACCCCCGGTAATCACCGATCACGCTTGCGGGCTGGGTGTGGATTGCGTGGGGACTCCCAGGGGGACGGCGGCGGGGATACGCGTCTCTTGTGCGGCAATTGGCAGCCTGATGATGAACGCCGTTCCTTTGCCTACGGTGCTCTGGACTCGGATGCGCCCATGGTGTGACTCGATGATTTGGTGGCAGGAAGCGAGTCCAAGCCCGGTGCCTCCTTTGCCGGTCTCGTCGGGGCCGCTTTTCGTGCTAAAAAACGGATCGAAGATATGCGGCAGTTTGTCGGCGGGGATTCCGCTGCCCGTGTCACGCACCGTCAGCACGACCATGGGATCGGTCGGGTCCCGATCGAGTTTGATCAGGATGCGGCCACCGCGCGGCATCGCCTGCCGAGCGTTGATCAGAAGGTTCAAGAGGACTTGCTGGATTTGGTTTGCATTGGCCAGCGCGGGGGGAATATCGGCGAATTGCGTTTCGACCCTGATACGGTATTTGTTCATCTCACGTTCCAGCAGCACGAGCGCGTCGTCGATGAGTTTCCCCAAATCGGTCGCTTCGAAGCCGGGCGCGCGATTGCGTGCCATGCCGAGAATCGAATTTGTGATTCGCGCGGCTTTATCGGTGGCAGCCAGAATCTTGGTCAGCGCCTTATCGCGCGTTGCGTCATCGCGTGAGCGCAGACCCATTTTGGCGTAATTCATGATGGTCATCAGCACATTGTTGAATTCATGTGTTGTCGTGCTGACCAACTCGCCCAGTGACGTGAGTTTCTGTGCTTGGCGCAATTGCTCGGTAAGAATCTGGACTTGTTGTTCGGGCGACGGTTGCCCAACATGGTCAGTGGCCATCAAGATCATCCTTTCCACACGCCGAATTGCCGGCTGGGCCGCAAAACTTCCTGCTGGATCCCAGTTTCACTCCCTTACCGCAATAGCTTGATCGTTTTTTTTTGCCTGGCGGCTGTGGCTTAACTTGTTAACTGGTATTTGGTTAGCTCCTATTGACATATCGTCGAACCGAACTGGGCAACTGAAACGTAAGCCGTTATAATCCGTGCCACATGTAGGGATACGGACGCGGGCCCCGGATCAAAGCTAGGGTTTGGCCAATAAGGAGATTGCACGGATGCACACGGTGGAACTTCTTCATCAAGCGTTGGAGACGGCGGAAGGATTGGGTTACGCGGTTCGCGAAGAATGGCTGGGCGGTGCCGGCGGTGGTGCCTGCGAATTCAAGGGCCGTAAGTGGATCTTTCTTGACTCGGCACGCAACCCGTTCGAACAGCTGGAGCAGGTCTGCTGTGCGTTACGCGCGGATCCGGCGATTTACCTGATCGACGTGCCGCCCCAACTTCAGCAGTTGCTCGATATTCGGCGAAGCGCGTAGACGCGGGACGCCCACGCCAGGGTGATAAGTTGGGGGTGACCGCCTCGTTAGACACCTTGTGGTCCGGTATTTGATGATCTTGAGTCGAGATCCTGGATCGGGTCTGGTCGGTCGCATTGTTAGGAATTAGGAGTTAGGAGATAGGAGTTAGGAAGAAAGTG
>CAZSOG010000553.1:0-4675 GCA_964607555.1 uncultured Pirellulaceae bacterium
GCATTGGCGGCATTGCGGCTCCAGTGCCTAGTCAAACAACACCCCAAGATCCGGCCGCGCGTCGCGCAGTTGTTGCCGCCGGATATCGAGGTGTATCGGTTTGGCGAGTTTGCCGAGGAGTCCATCGTCGCGAATTTCGAGCGTATTCCGGGAGTGTCGCGGGCAAACGTTTTCGGCGGGCGCGCGCGGGAAATGAAAATCGTTGTCGATCCGCCGCGGCTCGCGGCGCACGGGTTGACCATTCAGGATGTGCGCCGGGCGCTGCGGGAGGAAAACAACAATGTGTCGGCCGGCGATCTCCGCGATGGCAAGCGCCGTTACGTGGTGCGCACCCTGGGCCGCTTTCGTGACGCCCAGCAGATAGCCGATGTGATCATCGGCCACGGCGATGGGGGCGCTGCGATCCAGGTGCGCGACGTGGCCGACGTCCAGCTCGGGTACAAAAAGGCCACGGCCATCGTCCGCAACTTCGGCACCGAGTGCTTGACGATCGGTTGTAACCGCGCGGTGGGCGCCAATGTGCTGGACACCATGGCACGCGTCCGCCGCCGCGCCGCCGCGCTGGACCGCGACCTGCTCAAACCACGTGGCCTGGAATTGGTGCAAATGTACGACGAAACCGACTATATTTACTCAGCCATCAGCCTGGTCAAACACAATATCCTGATCGGTGGTTTCTTGACCCTTGCCGTGCTGCTGTTGTTTCTCCGGAGCGGCCGGTCGACGGCGGTGATCGGCCTGGCCATTCCCACCAGCATCGTCGGCACGTTCCTGGTGCTGGACTTGATGGGGCGGTCGCTCAACGTCATCTGCCTGGCCGGGTTGGCGTTCGCGGTCGGGATGTTGGTGGACAATGCGATCGTCGTGCTGGAAAACATCTTTCGGCATCGCCAGGCGGGTGACGATTCTTTTCATGCGGCCGTGCGGGGCACGCAAGAGGTCTCGGGCGCCGTCGTCGCCTCGACGCTGACGACGTTGGCCGTCCTCGTGCCCGTGCTGTTCGTCAGGGAAGAGGCGGGCCAGTTGTTTCGCGACATCGCCCTGGCGATCGGAGCGGCCGTCGGTTTGTCCCTCGTGGTTTCGGTGACCGTAATTCCAACCGCGGCGGCGCGCTTCCTGCGGCGTGCTGAAGCGTGTCCGGTGGAAGAGAAACGCGCCAGCCGTCGATGGTGGTTGGAGCGCATCGACGCGCTGGCCGCCTTGGTGATCAACTCCATCGTTGCCCTAAATGCCCGGTTGCAACGCAGCGTGGCAATGCGACTGGTGACCGTGATTCTGCTAGTCGGCGGCGCGGTGGCGATTAGCTGGCTGATGTTGCCCAGCATGGAGTACATGCCGGCCGGCAACCGCAACTTCATCTTGGGGCAATTGCAACCACCCGCCGGGTACAATATCAACCGCCTCATGGAAATTGGCGGTCAACTCGAACGAGACACCCGCCCTTACTGGGATATTAACAAAGGTGATCCCGCCAACGAAGAGCTCGAGTTTCCGGCCGTCGAGAACTACTTCACGTTCGCGACGACCGATCACCTTTACTTCGGTTTGCGTGCCGTCGATGCAACGCGGGCCCGAGAACTGGTGCCCCTGACGCAGCGGCTGGGAACACAGTTTCCCGGCATGATCGCGTTCGCCAGCCAGCTCAGCGTGTTCTCGTTCGACCTGGGCGGCCGCGGCGTCGACATCGAGATCACCGGCCCGGAACTGCCGAAGCTGGTGGAGCTGGGGCGACGGATTATTGGCCGGAGCGAGCGACCGCAAGATCGGCAATTCGACGTCCATCGGGTCGTCCCCGGCTGCGTCGCCTACCCAACGCCCAACCTCGACTTGAGCACACCCGAATTGCACGTCGTGCGCAAACTCCACCATGCGGCCGACATGCGCATGAGGACCGACGAATTGGGCTACGCAATCAACGCCCTGATTGATGGCGCCTACGCCACTGACTATTACCTTGCGGGTCACAAGATCGACGTAACCATCACCGGCGGCGACAACTGCGCCGAATCCATCCAGGGCGTGCGGAATCTGATCGTCAACACACCGTCCGGCGATCTCACGCCGCTGGAATCACTGGCCGACGTACGCTTGGCCGGCGGACCGGAGCAGATTAAGCGGCGCGCACGGCAGCGCGCCATCACGATCTCCGTGTCGCCGCCGCCCGACATGCCGTTGCAGCGCGCCGTCAATCTACTTGACGACCATCTCGTGCAACCGCTGCGAAAAACCGGTGCGATCGGCGGAGAATACGATATCCGGTTGACGGGTACCGTCGACAAGCTGCACGCTACTTGGAAAGCGCTCCGCTGGAACCTCTTGCTCGCGCTGCTGATCACCTACCTGCTCATGGCCGCGTTATTCGAATCGTGGCTCTATCCCCTGGTGATCATCGTTACGGTGCCACTGGGCGCCGTCGGCGGTTTTCTGGGATTGGCGGGATTGAACTGGTATCTTCGGTTACAACCTCACGGGACGCCTCAACCGCTCGACATGTTGACCATGCTGGGCTTCATCATCCTGATAGGCACCACCGTGAACAACGCCATCTTGATCATCCACCAATCGCTCAACCACATGCGCGACGATGCCATGAGCCCAAGCGACGCGATACTCGCCAGCGTAAGAACCCGCATCCGCCCGATCTTCATGACGACAGCCACCACCGTGTTTGGCCTTTTGCCTCTGGTCCTGCTGCCGGGATCTGGCAGCGAGTTGTACCGAGGCATAGGCGCCGTCGTGCTTGGTGGCTTGGTCGTTTCCACCCTCTTCACGCTCGTGCTGGTGCCCACGCTGTTCAGCCTCATGATGGAAGTTCGGGCTAGACCAAGGCCACCGCTTAACGGTCCGCGGCCTTGATTAGAACTTGAAACCCGGGGCGATTGAAATGTCCCAGCATCATGGGATTTCACGGGCCAGGCCCTTGCCTGGATTCCCAGGCTGGCGCGTGCTTGCCCCGTACACGCGTTTTTCGTGGACCCCGTCCATCCTCGCAGGATCCTATCGCGGCATGAATCTTACCGCCTCAAGGCGCCGCGCCCTCGGGGCGACGTACGCGCCTTGCGGGCTTCCCGCATGAGCGTCATCCGAAATGCTTCGAACTCATGGCAGTCTTCACTCGATCAGGCCGATTTCGCGGGCCACGTTCCCCAGGACATCGAGTGCGAAATCAAGGTCTTTCCGGCTCAAGCTGGCCGACATGCATGTGCGCAGCCGTGGCGCGTCCATCGGCACGGCGGGAAAACAGACCGGCACCACCAACAGACCCCGCGACCGGCACCGTTTGGTCATCTCAAGCGTGAGGTCGTTATTCTTTGTCATGATCGGAACGATCGGGGTCGTGCTCAGTCCCGTATCGAATCGAAGCGTTTTCAGGCCGTTGATGTAGTACTCGACGTTGTCCCAAAGACGTTGCAAGAGCTCTGGTTCCGATTCGAGCACGTCGATTGCGGCCAGCGCGATACTCGCAAAACTCGCTGAAAGTGCTCCGCTGAAAATGTAACCGCGCGCGTGGTGTCGCAAATAGGTCGTGATCTCGCGGTTGGCGGCAACGAATCCACCCGTACCGGCCAGTGTTTTGGACAACGTGCCCATCTTGATGTCAATGTCATCGGGGCGCAAATCAAAGTGCTCTTGGATCCCACGTCCATGCGCGCCCAGGACGCCCAAGCTGTGCGCTTCATCAACCATCAAGAGCGCATCGTGTTGCTTGCACAAACGAACGACCGCCGGTAGATCGATCACGTCGCCGTCCATGCTGAAAATCGCATCCACGACGACCAGGGTTCGCCGGCCCGCGTGCCGTGCCAGACGTTCGGCCAACGAATCCATTTCGTTGTGCTCGAACTCGACAAAATCAGCGCCCGACATATGGCATCCATCAACAATACTCGCGTGATTCCATTGATCGCCGATGATGTAGTCGCCGACACCGACGACGGAGCCGATGGTTGCGAGATTGGCGACGTAACCGCTGCTGAAGACAATCGCATCTTCCGAATTCATGAGGTCGGCAAGCCGGGCTTCGAGTGCCAGGTGGATGTCGGTCGTGCCGGCGACGAGTCTGGCTCCATGGTGGCCGGTTCCCAGTTTTTCGATCGCCCTGATCGCCGCCTGCTTGAGATGCGGATGGCCGAGGAGTCCCAGATACTCGTACGAGCCGAGCATCAGCATGCGTTGCCGATCGGCCACGACCCATGCACCCGCGTGTTCGGAGATCACCGGTTCGAAGAAATACAGACCCTGGTCCTTCAATGACTGGACAAGGCGATTTCGGCGTCGAAAATAATCGGATTTTCCTTCCGCCGCGGCCGGCGCTTCGTCCGGTAGGTCACAGGACATGGTCACGTGTGGCTCGTCCGCGCCATCGTGGATGGCGGAATCCCGCACGCGGACCGGCAGGCTGTCGAGATACTCGGCCAGCTCAGTAATGTTCTCCAGGTCGTACATCACTTCGGGGTCAAGAATCTTCCCGGTCTCTTCTTGCAACTCCGCCGCGATTGCCATGGCGCCGAGCGAATCGATGCCCAGGTCGTAGAAGGGGGCGGCGTAGTCAATCTGGTCCACCGTGATATGGGCCTCAGTACGCAGCCAGTGGACAATTTTATCGTGAATTAGACGGCGCGTCGTGGCGCCCTGGTCGGGTTGGGAACGAACCGATGAATCGGAGATCTGCGAC
>CAZSOG010000554.1:0-4665 GCA_964607555.1 uncultured Pirellulaceae bacterium
AAAGCATGGATCGTGCCGACCGGTACGCGCGCGATCCGGCGCGGCCGCGTGTGCAATACGTGGATGCCGCCGTCGATTCGATCCTGTTCGACGAGTCGCGTCAGGTGTTTGAAGTATCGTTTCGTGGATGGGATACAACGGAGACGTTTGATCGCATTGTCGTCAATGCCGGGTACCGGCCCGATGCGTCGATTCATGAGAACCTGGGAGTGGTCCCTGATCCTGTTTTTGGCAGCCTGGCCACGCTGGCGCAGCCATTGCGTGGCGTGCGTCCCCTGACCGAATACGATCCGGCGAACTGGCGTGATTGGTTGCCGACGACGGAACCGCATTTCTACATCCTCGGGGCGAAAACATTCGGCGGTTTCCCCGGATTTCGGTTCTCGATTGGTTTAGATCAGGTGCGTGCCTTGTTTCAAATTCTCGGGGGTCGCGAAACGCTCGATCTCTATGCGACAGCGCGGTAGCACGGCACCATTCGCTCGGGGCGACGCCAAGGATCGCCACATTAATTGCTGGCGCGATTTCAACGCAGGTCGAATGGCAAGCGAAAGAGAGCCACGAAGAGCACGAATAGGACAATTATTGATGTGCCGGCGCCAATGAACCGCCTCCATGACCAAGAGCGGAACGGGGGTGGCGGGAGCTGGAGGACAGCCACGGCAAGGAGTCGGCATTCTTTACTTGGGGTGCGCTTGTCCGTTACAATGCAGCATGTCGCGTTGGGCGACGGGCACCGCGGGATGCGAACATCCGTCTCCCCGCAAGCCAGCGGATCGGGGGCCCGCGTTTTCGCCCATCGCATTGAGACCCACGAGCGCGCGGTGCGTGAATCCGCCAGACTCAGCTTCCAATCCCGTTCGCTATCGACAAGGAGAGCACCATGGGAAATCAGCAGATCACTCGTCGTCGGTTTTTGGCCACGGCGGCCGCGTCGTCGTTTGCATGCACGTATTTGCCACGCCGTGTGTGGGGCGCCAACGAGCGGTTCTACGTGGCGGGGATCGGTGTTGGCGGCAAGGGGGCTGGTGAGGTGGCGGACGTAACGCGTGCCGGCGGTACTTTCGTCGCCCTCTGTGATGTGGACGAAGATCGGGCCGGCAAGACGTTCAAGAAAGTCCCCGGCGCGAAACGCTATACCGACTTCCGCGTCATGCTGGAAAAGGAAAAAGGAATCGACGCGGTGACGGTCAGCACTCCGGATCATACGCACGCCATCGCGTCGCTGATGGCCATGGCGTTGGGCAAACACGTCTATTGCCAGAAACCGCTGACGCATTCGATACACGAAGCCCGCTTAATGGCGCGCGCCGCCGCTTACTACAAGGTGCAAACGCAAATGGGTAACCAGGCGCACGCCGGCGAACCGATCCGCCGCGCCGTCGAGCTGGTCCGTGCCGGTATTATCGGCCCGGTGCGTGAAGTACACACCTGGACCAATCGGCCCATCTGGCCGCAGGGCCAGAAGGCCTTGGACGAGCGGAAACGCCTGGCCGATCAACCCAAACCGACTGGATTGGCGTGGGACCTGTGGCTCGGCGCCGCCCCGAAACGGCCCTACAACGCCTGTTACGTACCCTTCAAGTGGCGCGGCTGGTGGGATTTCGGGACCGGTGCCCTGGGTGACATGGCGTGCCATATCATGGACATGCCCTATTGGGCTCTCGACCTTGGCGCGCCGCTGTACGTGGAAGCTGAATCGAGTGGCAAGACCATGGAAACCGGCCCGGATTGGTCCACGATCACGTACCAATTCGCCGCGCGCAAATCCGTTGGGGGTGGCACGCTGGGCGGAGCCGTCGGACCCGTGGCGACGGTCGCGCAGCCCCCGGTAAAATTCGTCTGGTACGACGGAAAAAAAGACGGTAAGCAGAACGCTCCCTACGATCTCCTGGCCCGCGCGACCGAAGAGGCCAAGAGCGGCGGCGCCACGGAAGCGAAGAGTAACGCGAAACGCCGAAAACGGAACAGAAAGCCGTCATCCATCGACGATCCGCGGAGCTGGGACATGGTACTGGTCGGCGACGACGGCATGATGCTGTTCAATCGCGGCTCCACCAAGTGGATCATCACACCCGGCACGCGCGTCGAGAAATTCGCCGACGTACCAAAGACGATCCGCCGCGTTCCCAATGAAGATGTCGAATGGCTCGAGGCCTGCCAAGGCGGTCCGAAGGCGCTCTCGAGCTTCGACTACTCGGGCCCATTCACCGAGATGGTCAACCTGGGCAATCTGGCCGTCCGTCTGGGTCAGAAGATTGAGTGGGACGCGCCGGCAATGAGAGCCACGAACGCACCGGAGGCCGATGCGTTGATCGAGCCCAAGCGACGTAAAGGCTGGGAGCTACCCAAGGTGCCGAGCAACAGCTGAAGTAACGCCCTCGTTGCCACGGCTCACGGACCAGAAGAAAAAGAACACTAATCGACGCTAATGCTCGCTAATAAAAAAACCTGACTCAAGTGCAACAAATTTCCGCCCATAAGGTCTCTAAAGCCTTATTTTGTCACGCCGGCCTTGTGCATCCAGGCACGCAGACGCGTTTCCAGTTCGTGCTGAATGTTCTGTATGGATGGCTTCCCGTAGAGATTCGTGAGTTCACCGGGATCGGTCGCGAGGTGAAACAGTCCGTGGCGGCTGCCGCCATCCAGTGGGCGGCCGTCCGCGTCCAGGTAGAGCACCAGTTTCCAGTCGTCCGTGCGCAGCATGCGCATGTGCGGCTGCTCGCCGTTGTCGCCCAGATAGATCATGTCGTAGGTGTCGCAATAAGCGTCCCGCCACGCGGCGTTTGGCGTGCCCTTCAGGAGCGGCAGCAAACTGCGGCCATCGACGTTGGGCGGGATCTTGACTCCGGCGATTGCGGCCAGCGTGGGCAGAATGTCGATCGTGGAAACCAGGGCGCCGCTCGTCGTGCCCGGCTTCACGACACCTGGCCACCGGACGATGAACGGTACCAGGACAGAATCATCGAACATGTTGGCCCGTCTGCCACGCGCGTTGCTGATACGCCCGCGCTCGTTGACGTGCAGACGCCGTGCGTTGCCCTTGCCCAGCAGGCCGTGCTGGCCGACCATGAAGCCATTGTCGCCGATGAAGATGACAATCGTGTTGTCCGCCAGATCAAGTTGATCAAGGGCGTCAAACACGCGTCCCATATTCCGGTCCGCGCAGGTGATATTCGCGTAGTAGAGACGCATCAGGGCTTGGAGTTTATCCTTGGCCACGCTGCTATCGGCCGGCGGATCGCAGACCGCCACCAGCCGGTTTTTGTAGCGTGCAAGATCCGCGTCTGGGACCGGTTCCCAGTTCAAGTGCGGACGGTAGAAGCTGAGAAACAGAAAGAATGGGCCCTTGCGGTTCGAGTGCAGGAAATCGATCGCTCGGTCGGCGAGAACGGTAGTACAGTCGGACGCGATGGATGCGGATTTCCCGAAACGCTTGTCCTCGCGGCCGGCGAGCAGATACGGAATCTGTCCGCCGTGCGCGTAGTGCTTGCCCGGCGCGATGTAGCGAAAGCCCTCGGCTACGTCGAAGCCAAACCTCTCGGGGTAGTACTTCGCACCGTACCCGAGATGCCACTTGCCGACCAGCCCCGTCGTGTAGCCAACACTCTTGAGCACCGACGCAATCGTGGCCGTTCCGGCAGGCAGGCCATTGTCGACATGCACCGGGTTTCCGTAGGGGATGTAGTCCGGGATACCAAGCCGGTGACTATACTGGCCGGTCAGCAACATGGCCCGCGAAGGCGAGCACACGGGCTTGGTGAACCCTTGCGTGAAACGCATGCCGTCGGCCGCGAGCCCATCGATGACGGGCGTGTCCACATCCTTGTTTCCATACGCCCCGACCGCCCACTGGGCGTGATCATCCGTGTAGATCAGCAAAACATTGGGGCGTTGGGATGCCGCCGCGCGCGTCTTGGTTCGCGCAGCGAACAGATTCCCGCGGCCCACGATAATAGTCGCCAGACAAACCGCGACAGCACTGTTAAGTCGTTTGCTTTTCATGTGTCTTCCTCCTGCAAGAACTGCCAAGGCCATCCGATCACCCGAGTCGTTGCGTTCTCGCAGGCCACGATGTGGACGGAATCGAGGAGCCACGACACGTCTTGTCTGGCCGATATCCCAACACCTTATTTCTTCACGGTATCATAAGCATGAATTCTAGTCTTCCAGATGAGTTCCGGGGTCCCCCTGGCAATGATCGGATCGGCGGGGACTCCCTGTTCTTTACCAGCGGAGAGAGCTTAGCGGTTATAATACGGCATGTCGCGCGAGTCAACCGGCACCGAGGAACCTGCTAATTGAGTTCGTAACGGGTGCGATCCCATTTCGTGTCACGTCGCATCGCCCAGATGAGGCGGCATTTCTCGGGTCTTCGCCGAAGGAAGTGCAATGAAATCGTCTGCCTTCAACTTCAGTAGGAGGCGATCCAAGCACTCATTGTGAATTGCAAATAGTTAATTATTTGGACAGCGTCACTTGGTCCGTCACGAATGGCGCAAGTCATTCCAATCGAGGGAGTTACGCCCCCACCCACCTTGTGTGGGTGGAGCGCATGATTATGCACTACAGCAGCGCGCCAAAAAAAACTCTTCTCCCCGCCCGCCGCAAAGCGGCGGGCGGGGAGAAGAGGGGGCCGGCGCGTGCGCCGCCGGTTAGTGCAAA
>CAZSOG010000555.1:0-4659 GCA_964607555.1 uncultured Pirellulaceae bacterium
CGGGAGCGCTGCGGAACGAGGGCGTACTCCCTTGTGGGTTGCGGGCCTCCCGCATCAGGAAGCACAGGTTGAGACATGCCAGACTTCACCACATGCGGACTTTGGCATAACTGATCGTATTCTGGCTGCCGCTGCGCAGGCCAAGCAACTCCACCGTCTTGGATGGTGGGCTGCCGCCACGTACGGTGGCGGTAAAGAACGACGTGAACGGCCTCTCCAGCGGGACGCGAACCGATTCGCCCGGCGCGCCGTCCTTTGACAGTTCCAAGATGCGGTTTTCCGAGACGGTTTTGCCGTCGGAATCGGTACCGCTGACATAATAGAACACCAGCAAGCGGTTTCCGGGCGCCACCTGAAACCGCGCGGCACTGGCGATCAACCGCGCGCCGCCTTCGTCGGCCAGGACGAGCGCCCGTTTGGACAGAATTTTACCATCGCGCAAAATCGCGTAGTTGAGTGCGTTGGACTGCCGGGCATCGGGAAAGAACTCCTTGCGCAACCGGACGTCGAGCGCGCGTTCCGTCCACAGCACATGGACACGTCCATCCGGGCCGATCCAAAGATCGCACGGAAAAATATTGCCGGCGGTCTTGTCACGACTCGCGATCTCGACCCACTTGTGAAACTTGCCGGTCGTGATGTCGTCGCTCCACGTATAAAACAGTCTGCGAAAATCGTAATCCCAATGGCGGCCGGTCAGTTTGTGCTTGAACTCGCGCCATTTTAGATACGGCTCCATGATGTCACTGACGCCGCAGAAATGGACCGCGCGGTGTTGCAGCATGACGGTCGGATAGCAAACGCGAATTGGCTGCGGCTTGTCGTACTGATCACCCCACGGCCAAGGCAGTTTTCCGTTGGCGGTCCATTTCCCATGGGCGTCGCGAAAAGCCCATTCCGAATGCGTGTAACCGATATTCTGGAACAGGATCAGCTCGTTGTTCACGCCGTCCGCGGCGAAGCTGCGATACGAATGCTCCGTGAACTGCGGGGTGCCGTTCCATTTGGGCAGAATCGTCTGGACGGGCGTTTTCGGGTCGGACGCGTTGAATTGGAGGATTTGCGGACGTGCCGGCCCCGCGTAAGTGCCCGGCTTCGTCAAGGTCGGGTTGACGGAAAGGAACAGGCGGCCGTCCTGGAATCCGACGATCGGGCTCGGTTCGCGTGTCCTTCCCTCGGCGTCCTTGCACTGCAGTTCCCACCGATTCTGGTTTCGCTTGAACAACATCCAGCGGCAATTGTTCAGCGGCTTCTGGTGTTCCAGTTTCTCGATGCCGCTGGCAAACACGTCGTTCCGGATTCGGACCAGGCAGGTTGAACCATGGCACCACGTGGGGCCCGCTCCATTGTCGGCCGACTGGAAGTCGTAAACATCCTCCTGGCTTTCCACGACCGGTTGCAGTCGAGGCATTGCCGCGCCCGTGGGCTCGGCGACAACGGCGGACAGAAGGGTACAATATAACGCCAGAAAAGTACTCATCACGTTACCTCCGTCTTTCCGGGGCACTCAAGACTCGCTTGTTTATAAACTGTAACAAGATCGGTTGCCACCACGTGCGATGGAATTTCTTCAACTTGTCGACTGCTTCACACGCCCTATCTGGATGCGCGAATGACCCTATAATGGACCTGATTGTGACAGCGTGGTCGACGTATCCGATCGGGAGCTGAACCGACATGGAGCGAAAGCAGTTAGAGCATCTGATTCAGACGTTATTTTTGCGAGGCCGACTATCGTCACGACCCGGCGTTGTTCACCTTGGAATGTTCACGGCCCGCGTTTGGTCCCTATTCGGTCATGGCATCGCTCAACGGGCTTGGCCTGCAAGGCTACCAGATGCTGATCGCGAACGCGATGGACATGGCGCGCGAGTTGAAGCAGCGTATCGAACGGCTCGAGTACTGCAAGGTCTTGAACATGGACACGCCTGGCCCGAGCGTCGTCTGGTGGGTCCTACCTCGTGGTCGCGATGCGAAACAGATTTTCCAACGCGTCGAACGAGGTTCTTTGACCACGGCGCAACAGACGCGGTATTTTGGCGAAATCCAGCGGCTGTTTGAAAAGCGTGAAGCGGGCATGGACCCGACGATCGACGCGCGTTTGAGCTTTACGCTGTCGATGGGCTACAAGCCGAACGGCATTGAACTGCCGGCCTGGAAGGCCGTGTTTTTCAATCCAAAAACCGATATGAAGGTCATCGACCAGATTGTCCGCAGCATCGAGGAGCTGATCTAGCCCGGATTATTCACGAGCGATCTGCTGCGGTGCCGTAAGTCGGCCACCTGCTTCGTCAAAGGTCCCGCCGTCTTTGCTCACGTATTGACAATATGCTGCGCAGCCGACTGGTCCTTTTCCTTGCATCTGTCTCGACTTACGGCCCCTCGCGACGAACTTCATGAATAATCCGGGCTAAACCGTGTCACCGTTTGATACCATATTCGTCCAGTTTTCGGTAGAGCGTCGCGCGCCCGATCCCCAGTAGTTTCGCCGCTTCCGGGACGTTATTGCCCGACCTGGCCAGCGCTTCGCGAATCAACTTCTGCTCCCAGACATCCAACCGCAGGCTCTCCCAGTCTTGATCCGAATTGGCATCGCGCAGGCCCAGATCACCGGACTCGATCGACTCCTCTTCCGCCATCACGACCGCGCTGTCAATCACGTTACGTAATTGGCGAACATTGCCCGGCCATCCGTAAGATAGCAGCTTGGCACACGCTGTTTCGGACAGAACCAGACCAGGCCGACCGTGTTGCAGCTTAAAATGATCCAGGAAGAAGAACACCAGGCGGCGGATGTCCTCGCCCCGTTCCCGCAGCGGCGGCACGAGCAATTCAAAAACGCTCAGCCGATAGTACAGATCTTCACGAAACTTCTTTTCGCGAACAAATTCTGCCAGGTCCCGGTTCGTTGCCGCGATCACGCGGACGTCCACCTGTACCTCCTGTGTCGCGCCGACGGGCAGGAACGGATGACCTTCTAGAATACGCAATAATTTCGCCTGCCCCTCCAATGTCAGCTCGCCAACTTCATCCAGGAACAGCGTGCCGGAATCCGCCTGCTGGAACCAGCCCAGGTGATCGGAATCCGCGCCGGTAAAAGCGCCCCGTTTGTGCCCGAACAACTGACTCTCCATCAAGTCACGGGGGATCGCGGCACAGTTGACCGAGAGCATGGGCCGATCGGCCCGCGCGCTGGCCCGATGTATGGCCCGCGCCACCAACTCCTTGCCGGAACCGCTCTCGCCACGAATCAGCACGCAACCGGTGGCACGGGCAATTCGACCGATCTTCTGCTTGAGCCGTTGCATCGGCGGGCTGTCACCAATCAACTCATCAAACTCGGCCGATTTCGCCATCAGGCGTTGATGCTGAGTCGCGAGAATCGCTCGCTGCCGGGCGCGTGCCAACGCCACGGTCAGCAAGTTGGCCAGCGAAATCGCCATGTCAAAGTCCGCTTGCTCGAACCGGCCACGCTCCAAATATAAATGCACCGCGCCGAGTGTCGTCTTTTCGTGCACCAGCGGTACACAGATCGCGTCGGCAAAATGCGCGAGCGTACTTGTGTCCGGACCCGCTGACTGGTTGTCAATCCACACGGCATGACGTTTGCGACATACTACCTCGGTCAGCGACTTGCTTAAATTGACTTCACCGGTTGCGTCCACCGGAATCATGAACTTCGGTTTCAGGACCCCGTCGTCGCTGACCCATAAGAAACCGACCACCGAGGCACGCGTGCGCTGATGCAATAGGGCCAGCGACCGCCGTACCACCTCGTCCGGGTCGTCAATCCCCAATAATTGGACACTCAGATCATGCAACACAATAAAGTCGCGGGCCCGGGCCGGGTCTTGTAGTGACGTGATCGTGTCACTGTCCAATCCGGACGAACTGAGCGGCAAGGGCGTGTCGCGGACAATCGTCTGCGTCAAGGCTGGGTCCGCGGCGACCGCGTCCGTCGGCCGTGATGCCGATTGATGAAATGACAGTTCCGTTGTCCCCGCCTTGATCTGACAACCGTCAACGAGCTGCGCTTCGTCCACTTTCTGACCGTTCACGTACGTGCCGTTGCGACTGTCGGCGTCCCGTATCCACCAAGCCGAGTCCGCGAACGTGATCGTCGCGTGGACACGCGAACTCAACGGGTCACTGAGTACGACCTGACAGTCCAAACCGCGTCCAATACGCGTTTCCGAGTCCTTGAGCAACAAGAAACTCGCACCTGCCCGGCTGCCATTGCTTAAAGTCAAATATGTATACACGGCACGATGCTACCATTGTGAAAACCAGCAACTGTCCCCAAGATCACGACTATTTTGGCACCGCTGGATCGACTCCGAAACCCACGATTTCTTCGGAAACAGCAGTAACGGGTAGAAATGCTTCCCCTAATGCGGGAGGCCCGCAACCCAAGGCGGGTGGCATCCGGCCATTAAACATGCGCGCACGGTGCGCGCATGTGGCAGCCTGAGAATCTAACGAGGCGTTGCCTCCAACCAACTAACGCGTGGCCTACCGTATTCGTGTTCTCTCCTCTCTCTTACCTCTCACCTCACAACGCCACCGACTCATTGGACAGCGCCACTTTTTGTGTCATGAATGGGGTAACTCAATACAATCGAGGGAGTTACGCCCCCGCCTAGCTCGTGTGGGTGGAGC
>CAZSOG010000556.1:0-4658 GCA_964607555.1 uncultured Pirellulaceae bacterium
GGACAAAGTCCAAGGGGACACGCCGCTATCGGGGTTCCCAGAGCCTTGGCCGCGAACCGCGTGAATGACGTTCGACGACCGGCGCATCGGTCAGTTTCTTGGGAGCACTCGACACGTAGCCGGGGGTCCCTTGCGCGATGTCGCCAACCTCGATCATGAACGCGTCCGGAATCTTGCCGAAAAAAATAGCCTCGTAGTGGTCGCCGGCCCTGTGCATCAACAGGTGATACCACATCAGATCACGCCACGCGGGATCGTCCGAGTAAACATACCAGGCGAGCACAATCTGGCGTTTGGCGTCCCCTTCAATCTTCGCGCGGAATATACTGCGGTTGTCATGACGCTCGTGTGTCACGTCCGTGATCCGCGTGATCGGTCGCCCGTCGAATATGTGCTTGACCCACATCAGAAAGTCCATGAACTGCTTTTCGCTGAAGTTCGAGTGACAATAGTTGGGAATCATCTCCAGGGTCATCGGTTCCTTGAGACGATCCTGCATGATGTTCACGTTGAACATCTTGTAGCCGTCCTCGTTGGTCGCGCCGAGATAGAACACGGGCACGTGAACCTGGTCTTGAAAGAACGCGTGGTGGAACGATAGATGCCACTGGATGCGGTCCGTGGCATAGACGCCCTCGTTGCCCATGATGATGACCGAGGCGACACGGTCGTCGATGGCCGCGGCGACCGTGGCGCTGCGCCCGCGTTTCGAATGCCCGCCCACCACGGCCTTCAGGCGGTCGACACCCAGGAACTGCTGGAAAGCGTTCATGGCCTGGATGTAGACGACCGCCAACTGGCAGTTCATGTTGTAGTAGTTCTTGCCGGTCTCCTTGCGGAGTTTTGTCAGGACGCCCATGTCATGTTCGATATTCGAACCGTCGGAATAGCTGCCCGGATTGCAAAGGACCATCGTCGGGTACCCTGTCCGCGTGGCGATCGGCTCGCCGTATTTGGCGACATGGACCGGAAAATAGTCGTCGCCCGGGCACCCGACAATAACCACCCTGCCACGCCGTGGGGCCGTGGCGTTGCGCGCCGCGTCGGCCGGCAGAAAAATCACGCAGGGGTGGCCCCACCGCTTGCCGTCCAGCCTCTGGCTGAAAAAATGTGCCGTGACTTTCCGCAGCTTCTGCGCGGGATCCGTGTCACTGCGGACAACCTCGTCACGCAAGATCGTGAACTCCAGCGGAACCATGGCGCGCCGGACCAGCGGCCAGATCGCACGTGGTTTCGGGACGGCACGCGATGCCGCCTGAAAATCAAACGGTGGCGCGGCCGGCTGGGCGTCCGCACCGGCTGGCATGTAAGCCAAGATCGCAAATAGTGCATGCGTAAAGAGAATAGAAACACGTCGGGCGCGGTGAATGCAATGTTCCATGGTGGCGTTTTCCAAGGACGGTTTCGTGCGGTTCCACGGTTCTTCCGTTGACATTCACTATACGACTTCGCGCAGCCGCATGCCACGCGGCGCGGAGGGACACTGACAAGCGTCGCCCGTGCCAGCCTCGAAGAATTGCAGCTGGACTACGCGGGTTTTGTCAACCGAACGTTTCGGCGAGTTCGCGGACGTAATCAAGTGCCTGGTCGACATCGGGCACCTCAACGCCGACCTGGCGTCCGTCGCGGTCGCAGGCGCACAGGAGCTCGAATTCCTCGAAGTATTCGGATTGCCGCAGGCGGCGGCGGGCCCGTGCGCCCAGCGCGCCGTCCAGCAGGGCGTGCCCCAGCATGTGATGCTCGATCAACCAGGTCGTGCGCGGGGTGATGAACCCGTCAAGTGCCTCCAAGGCGGCCGCGGTATGGTCGTCTGGATCGATCGCCTTGCCGACGTCGTGCAGCAACGCGGCCAAGAGAAACTCCTCGTCGTACGGGAGTTCATCGCGCCCCAGGTCGAATACTTGCAGACTGTGGTACAACGCATCGCCTTCCGGGTGATACCGCCGACTCTGCCGGACCGATTCCAACGGCAACAGGAGCGACTCGTAGACCTGAAACCGGTCGACCCGTTCGATCCGGTCTGTGACGGCTTGGTCAATTTGCAGGTCGGGATACTCCTGCTGCATGAACTGTTCCAGTTCCGCGATGCTGGCACGGTCGATCGCCTTGCCCGTAATCGAACTCTTGAACACGAAATGTGCTTTGTCGGCCGCGTAGATGGTCAGCTCGAACGGGAAGTTATCATGAATATGAATGTGGGTGAACAGACGCGTCTCACCCTGTTTGCGCACGCGTTTGCGTTCGACGTCGAAAACGACACCCTCATCTTCGAGCGTCAACGTGATGGACTCGAGGCTGTTGGAGAAGACGTGCAGATCGATGTCGGAGCCTTGGCGGACATGTCCGGTCAGCACGCTGCCGATCAAACGCGGGCGATAGCGCCGGAGCAGGCGCATCATGCGGAGCGCTTCCAGACGCATTTCCAGCAGCCTGTCGGTACGGTGTTCGCCTTCATAGAGTCGCGCCAGCGCCTGGATCTCGTCCCGGATTTCGGTGTTACTGGGCAGGTCCGCGGGTTTGACCCAGCCACGACAGATATGTCGTGCCGCCTTCTGTTTAGCGCGATAGTATTCCGACTCCTGACGTCGATACATCAGACGGGCGGCTTCCCAAGCGATCTGACGCCGCAGCTTCGATCGATTCATGCGATATGCGCCGTAAGCCCAACAGACCGGCGCGGGGCATCGAGAAACGCAAACAAGATAATCTAGGTTCTCAGGCTGCCACATGCGCACACCGTGCGCACAGGTTTCCAAGTGAACAACGGGAGCGCGACCGAACGAGGGCGTACTCGCTCGTGGGTTGCGGGCCTCCCGCATCATGGTCAATTATGACGCAAGTACCAGAAATGAAAAGCCCAGGGAGCCCGCATGCGAGGTGCAAGAATACACAGACTACCATCTCCTTGTCCGACATTCCAAGGGACGAGATCCCCACCCCGTGTCGCCCGCGTCCGCTTCGTCGACAACCGTCCACGTCCACCGCCCCTGCCCACCGCCAAATCTCCCGACAGTTTCTTATTTCTTATTTCTTATTTTTAATTTCTTATTTTTAATTTTCTCTTCCAACGTGGGTCGAATTCCCGGTTTGAAGACCACGGCGGCCAACGGCGGGAGCGTGACGGCAACGGAGCACGGCCGGCCATGATGTTCGATCTTTTCGGCCGCGACGCCCGGGTAGTTGCCCTGGTTGGAACCGTCGTAGTATTCCGAGTCACTATTGAAGATTTCCTGATACCAACCTGCGTGTGGAACGCCGATCCGGTAACCGGGCCGAACAACCGGCGTGAAATTGCAGCAAACGACCAGGAAGTCATTGCTATCGCGCGCTTTGCGCATATGGATCAGCACGCTATCGTCGCGACTTTGGCAATCGATCCACTCGAACCCGTTGCCATCGAAGTCCTGTTCATGCAGGGCCGGTTCGCGACGGTACATGGCGTTCAAGTCGGCCAGCAGTTTCTGGACGCCACGGTGCGAATCCCACTGCAGCAAGTCCCATTGCAGCTCCGACTCGTGGTTCCATTCGTTCCACTGGCCGAAATCGCTGCCCATGAACAGCAGTTTCTTGCCTGGATGGGTCCACATGTAAGCATAGAGGAGCCGCAGGTTGGCGAATTTCTGCCACAGGTCGCCTGGCATCTGGCCAAGGAGCGAGCCCTTGCCGTGGACGACTTCATCATGGGAGAGTGGCAGGGCGAAATTCTCGGTGAAGGCGTAGATCAGACTGAACGTCAATTCATCGTGGTGAAATCGCCGGTGGATCGGGTTATGTCGCATGTACCCCAGCGTGTCGTTCATCCAACCCATGTTCCACTTGATGCTGAACCCGAGCCCGCCGGCATAGGTGGGGTGCGATACGCCGCCCCAGGCCGTTGACTCCTCGGCGATTGTCAGCACGCCTGGGTGGTTGCCATGTGCCGCCTCATTGAACTCACGCAGCAACGTGATCGCGGCTAGATTTTCGCGGCCCCCATATTCGTTCGGAATCCACTGTCCCTCTTCGCGACTATAGTCCAGATACAACATCGATGCCACGGCATCGACACGCAGCCCGTCGATATGGTACCGGTCCAGCCAGAAGAGGGCGTTGGACACGAGGAAATTGCGGACTTCATTGCGTCCGTAGTTGAAAATCATGGTGCCCCAGTCGGGGTGCTCGCCCTGCCGCGGGTCAGCGTGCTCGTAGAGGGCCGTGCCGTCGAAACGTCGCAGACCGTGCTCATCGCGCGGAAAGTGAGCGGGGACCCAATCCAGAATGACACCGATCCCATGGCGGTGGCAGTAATCGACGAAGTACATGAAGTCCTCGGGCGTCCCGTACCGGCTGGTGACGGCGAAGTAGCCGGTCGTCTGATAACCCCAGCTGCCCGTATACGGGTGCTCGCTAACCGGCAATAGCTCCAAGTGCGTGTACCCCATCCCCACGCAATAGGCCACCAGTTCGCGGGCCAGCTCGCGATAGTTCAGCCAGCCGTGCGTTCGTCCATTGCCACGGCGCCAGCTGCCCAGGTGCACTTCGTAAATGGAAATGGCCTGTTTCAACACGTCTTGATCACGCCGCTGCTCCAGCCACTGCTCGTCTCCCCAATGGAAGTTGGTCAAATCAGCGACAATGGAGGCCGTGTGCGGCGGGAGTTCGGCGGCGAACCCGTAGGG